>NZ_JALAHI010000011.1 GCF_022711995.1 Enterococcus sp. | reverse complement strand
GCGACAAAGCTCATCAACATTTTTTTATTCAAAAGATTAAAACTTATAATCCAGTTTTTTATTTCATATATAAATCATAGTAAGCATCCATGATTTCTTTGACAATTTTCACGTTTGGATGTGAATTGGTAGCCGATTTAACCTGTGGTAAAACGACCGCAACTGCTACATCTGCATCATTACTTGGTCCATAAGCCACGATGTTTAAGTTAACCAAATTGATAGTTTTGCCGTTTTCATCAACAATCGGTGTTTCTGCCGTACCAGTTTTTGCTGAAAGTTCCATTTTAGCAGAAGCTAAACCTGTAGCAGTCGCCCATGCATCTGTTCCGTGAACGGCATCATAAAATCCATTTTGAATAATTTTCATCTGATCACTAGTTAACCCAACTTCGTTCAATACGGTAGGTTCTACCGCTGATTTCAAGCTTCCTAAACTACCTGTTTCATCATTCCCGTAGATGCCAGAAACAATGTGCGGCTGCAATCGTTTGCCACCATTCGCTACAGTTGCGGCATATTGAGCCAATTGCAAAGTCGTATAGGTATCAAACTGTCCGAAGGCTAAGTCAAGAATCTTCCCCCCATCACTGACAGTATCTAACTGATCAACCGGTGTACTGATTCCCGTTGCTTCACCCGGTAAATCGATCCCTGTTTTCGTACCCATACCAAATGAAGCAAAAGCCGTACGTAACTTTTTATAGGCTTCTGTTTGGCGATCAACCGTTGGGATCGAGATACCAGACTGATATTCGATGCCCATTAATCGTAGTGCCACTTGCATCATATAGGAGTTGGAAGAAACCTCTAGTGCTTGTTCAGCAGACAAGTTCCGATTATTCGCCCCGGTTGGGTTAAAAATCGAAGCTTTAACATCGGAACCAATCCGAATTGGTTGGTCATATAAAACTTCATTCCCATTTAAGACGCCATTCTCCCAACCCGCAGCTAAAGTTCCACCTTTAACAACTGATCCTGGAACAAAGGCATTGATAAAAGTACCAATCGCATTTTCTTGCAAATCCGTTGATTCGGCATCATGTTGGTAGCCTGACATCGCCAAGATTCCGCCAGTTTTTGGATTGATTGCTACGGCATAGACACCTGGTGAATACTCAGCAGCCCCAGAATCGATCAACGACTTAAAATTGTTTTGTAAAATTTCATCGACTGCTTTTTGGAACTTGGCATCGATCGTCAGTACAAGATTATCGCCTTTTGCCCCCGAATAGATTTCTTTTTGACTTTCAATATTATTGTTGTTATCTAAAGTGATCTGAGATTTTGATTTAGACCCTTGAAGGACTTCTTCATATTGCATCTCTAGGTAACTACGTCCTACACGATCATTTCGCGCATATCCTTTTGCCAAATACTCATCTAAATCTTCTTCTGGAATCCCTTGTGTTTCTGTTGTTACAGTTCCGAGCAGGCTTGCTAATGAACTGCCTTCAACGATTTTTCTCGTCCAATCTGTACCAGTAGAGACCCCTGGAAGTTCGGTCATATTTTCAGAGACAATGGCTAATTCTTTGTCTGTTACATCAGAATTTTTTAAATAGACCGTACTTAGAGATTGGGCACTGTTCATTCGTTTAAAAACAGTGGCTACTTTCAGCTGATCATCGCTAAATGCTATATCCTCATCGGTTACCTTATCGACCATTGCTGCATATTGTTCAGAAGTGCCGAGAGCTTTTTGCTTGGGACTTAATTGTTCTTGCGCTTTCTCCAAATTGTCAGGATCTGCCAACCAGAAATCTTTTAAATCTCGCTCAGTCAGATTCTTATCGATTGGAATCTTAATCAGTGTACATAATTTTTGCGCCGTCTTCAGCAAATCTTCAGCCGTCATTTTGTTTCCTCTGGTAAATGTGATCGCAGCATTCGCTTTATTTTCGACCAAAGCTTTGCCAGACGCATCATAAATCATGCCCCGTGGTGAGCTGCCATTTACTTCTACCACAGAAGATGCTTTTAATTGCTTCTCAATGTTATCGCCATTCACGATTTGTAAATACCCCAATTGCACGATCAATGCAACAAAAAGACCAAAAATCACAAAAAAGAGAAAATTCAATCGAAAGGGAACATGGGATTTACGATAAGTTTTTGACTTTGGCTCCTCAGGCCCTTTTCGTATATTCTTAATAACTTTATCTTTTAGATTCTTCATCTCTTCTATCCTCTCATTCCAAACTGCTTACCGTCTTATTTTACCAAAAAATTTCAATATAAACAGAAGAAATCATGATTCTCCAAGGATCCTTAGAGAAAATTATAAGAATTCGTTCTCAATCTTTGTAATGTTTCACAGTTACGCAACAACTGTTTTACTTGACAAAGAAATCTCCTTATATTTAAGCTTTCTTAAACTTTTACAATTCCGATCGTGTGAAACACATTTCCCTGTCGCATTTCTGTGGAAAAGTAAAAAGGCACTGTGCCATAAGTCTCCGACAAGTATCAATATCCGAACAGTCCCTAGTATTTGCTCCTGCGGTGTAGGGACTCCTCGTCGCAAAAGTCCGAGGAATCTATCGCAATAGCATATGATTCGGTTTAGCTTGTTGGATGATGACTTATGTCACAGTCCCTTTCGTACGTTCACTTAATATCCTGAGTAATTCTCAACATCTTCCTGATAACCTGTTTGATCGTTATAATTGCCTGATGTATCAGTGACTTCACCGCTATTATAGTTCGTATCATCATACAATTGATAGTTCGTATACCCATCAGTGTATTCATCCCCTTGAGACAACGTTTCACTGGTAGGCAAATCTAACTGTTCTTTTAATTTATTCTGCATTTCAAGTAATTGATTGATGCCTAGTAGCTGGTAATACACACCGTTCATCATTTGACCTTCACCTTGTAGTTGTTCTTGGTCAATCGTCGTAAACGCAGGTAAGTAGTTCGTAGCAATATCCATCATATCATCCCAAGTCAAATCTGTTTTTGAATTTTTTTCAACAGCTTTCAAAATTTTTTGATAATTGCTGACACCATCTAGACTCATTACTTTTTTAACGATCTTAGTGACAACTTCTCTTTGACGTTTTTGTCGTCCAATATCGCCTTCTGGATCTTGTTTACGCATTCGAGCATAGGCAAGACCAGTTTTTCCATCTAATGTAATGGTTCCTTTAGGCACATGTACGCCTTCCAACGTAAAATCAATTTCATTGGTCACTTCAATACCGCCAACGGCATCAATTAGATCCCGCATTCCTTGCATATTGATGGTAACGTAGTGGTCAATAGGTATGTCCAATAGATTTTCAACAGAATCCATTGACATCGCCTCACCACCAAATGCATAGGCGTGGTTCAGTTTGTCTAACGTACCATAACCAACGATTTGAGTATAAATATCACGATCAAGACTAACGATCGTCGATTGTTTTTTTGCAGGATTTACTGTAACAACCATCATACTATCTGAGCGCCCCTGCTCGGTTCTTCCTAACGCACCAGTATCGATTCCAAGTAAGAGAATTGAAAAAGGTTCTCTATCTTCAATACTGACTGCTATTTCCCGTTTTTTTGTTGTACGTTCTGCACTTTGAGTAATATTGTTGAACGTTTTATTTGTGTCATCGTAAACTTTCATTCCGTAAACTGTGACAACAACGACACCAGCTGCTAAAACAACTAGTAGTCCCAAGATCACTTTTTGATATAACCGCATCCTACACCTCTATCGCAATATTATTAGGTAATCGCTTAAATTTTGCCATAACTTTACAGTTTCAGCAATCTTGTTTCTTTTTTATTACAGAATCTTAACACGAATGCAACAGAAATGAAACGATGCACAGAACATCAGCTTTCCAATACAGCAGTTTCTATAGCCACCTTTTCAAAAGAAAGAAAACTACCCAAACAACAGAAAGTCGGTTCTAGCCCTCCTCCCCAATCATTTGGATAGTTTTCTATTCTTATTCTTAAATATAATCAACAAATCGCGCTCTGAACTTCATGTGTAAATGACTGCCAACGATCAGCAGCGTTATGGTTATTCCCCAAAAAATTAACGTATAAGTTGTTTTTTCCCAAACCCAAGCACGAGATAGAAAGGCATCTCTAAACCCTTCAATCAAATAGTAAAACGGGTTTAATTTCAAAATTTTAACAAGAACTACTGGCATATTTCGATTAGTAATATCCCAAATAGGACCAGAAACATAAAATAGTAATCGCAACACTGACTGTAAGAATATATGATAATCACGAATCAGCACTGTAATCGTCGCATTCAATAGTCCAAAAGCAAACAAGAAGATAACCATGGCAATAAAGTAATAAATAAACTGTAGCCAATAAATCGTCGGGGTTACTCCTGCTAATAAGAGTGAGCCTATTACAATAGCCACCATCGGGATATAAGACGACAAATTACTGATAATATTGATTGATGGTAAGATACTAACTGGAAATTTCATCTTCGCTACCATACCAACTTGTCGATGAATACTATTCGACGCTCCAAGTACAGAAGAATTGATATAGAACCAAGCAGTGATCCCAATCAACATCCAAATAATGAACGGGACGCCATCTATTTTACGGTTTCCATTAACCCCTAGCCCAAAAACCAAATAGTAAATACCAATTTGAATAGCCGGATTCAAAATTTGCCAAGCCAAACCTAAATAATGGCTCTGATACGTCGCTTTATCTTCATATCTGGACATACGGAAGATAATCCCCGCATGATTAAATTGTTCTTTTATAACTGCAGCAATCTCTTTCACAAAACTCTTCCTTTTCTATCTGGCCTAAATAAAGAATCATCATCTTCATTTGAATACTTCTACAATCGCGTCCACAGGATGCTTGATCGCATAGGTGATGGACCTACCACTAAAAGAAACTAGCGAACAAAATACTGTCCCTAAAATCACTAGACTCAATAGTCCTTTGGTTGGCAGTGACATCTTCTCCCCCAATGGTGTCCGTTTAAGATTTTTCTGAATCATCTGTTCAGACAGATTCTGTTCTTTCAGAAAGATATCATCTTGGCTTTCTTCAGCTAATTTGGTTAGATTAAATGACTTTTGATTTTCTTTGTACTTATCTTGATAGATTTTTTGCTCTTTTTTAGACTGTTTCTTGAATCCATCAATAAATTTGCGGTATTCCGCCATCACTTCTTCAGTTGGTCCAAACATACGCAAATCGCCATAATGCATCCAAATGGTGCGATCACATAATTTTTCCACTTGACCTAAAGCATGACTGACAAAGAAAATCGTTTTACCAGATTCCTTAAATTCCATGATTTTGTCCACACATTTTTGATAGAATGTTTCATCTCCGACGGATAATGCCTCATCTATAATTAAGATATCAGGATCATTGTGCACAGCAATGGCAAATCCTAAACGAGACTTCATCCCACTGGAATAACTCTTAACTGGTTGATTGATAAAATCGCCTAGATCTGCAAAGGCAACGATCTCATCCATCTTTGCATCGATTTCCTTATTCGTCATTCCAGACATCAGTGCTTTTAAGCGAATATTTTCTAAGCCAGTCAATTGATATTTCAAACCCGCTCCGATTGCAATGATTGACGTATCCCCATTGACTTCCATTGTGCCTGAGGTAGGAGGAATAATGCCACTGATGACATTGGAAAGAGTCGACTTTCCTGAACCATTAATCCCAATAATTCCTACCGATTCTCCGGCACGAACTTCGAAACTAACTCCCTTCAATGCCCAAAAACGTGGAACATTTCGATGGTAAAATTTGAACAATGCTTTCACTTTGTCTGATTTTTTTTTGTATAAGTCATATTCCTTTGTAACCAAAGTACTACGAACTTTAATCTCTTTTTCCACTTTCTTCATCCATTCTCAAAGAAATTCTTTTGATTTGGTACAACTCAAGCTACATCATATCATATTTTTCTGTAAGACAAAATAAACAACGAAAAACAACTAGAAAATTTTAAGAAAAAGTAGAGATGCAGCAATAAAAAAAGGCATCCAATCAAAGATGTCTTTTTACATTCGAAACTTAATTGTTTAATTTCAAATCTTTTTTGATCTGTGTCGTTGATATCTCAGGGGTTCTTGCCAGATAGACCACTTCAGCATCCGTTTCCTCTTGAATAAAATCAAATTTGCCAGCCCAATCATCACCCATTACAAAAGTATCAACATGATATTCTTTTACATCAGGAACTTTTTGCTCCCAACCTTTTTCAGGAATAACGAGGTCAACATAACGAATTGCCTCTAGCAATTGCTTGCGCTTCTCATAGGAGAAGTAGCATTTTTTCTGTTTCTCATCCCAATTGAATTCATCCGTGGATAAAGCCACAATTAAATAGTCCCCTTGTTCTTTTGCTCTTCGCAATAAATTGATATGCCCATAGTGTAAAAGGTCAAATGTTCCATACGTAATCACTCGTTTCATTAATTATCCCTCATTTTTGATCTATTTATCATACACTGAAGATATCAAATTCTACCACAAATAGCAAATCAAAAAAGCTGAAGTCTCCTCCAGCTTGTTCTTCATTAAAGTTTAGTGACCTCTGCAGCTTGTGGTCCACGAGCGCCTTCAACAATTGAGAACTCAACTTCTTGACCCTCTTCTAGCGATTTAAAGCCATCTCCTTGGATCGCTGAGAAATGTACAAAAACATCATCTCCACCATCAACTGTAATAAACCCAAAACCTTTTTCATTATTGAACCATTTTACTTTTCCATGTTCCATGCGTGTAAATCCTCCATTAATTAAAGTAAGACGCTTCCGTCCACATTATTATAGCTAAAAACGAAAGCGTTATCAATATGTTTCAAAAATAAAACTATCCAAACAGACAGAAGGAAGACTATTGTATTATGACAGTAGTTAAGGTGATAACAACGATTTTTCACTATTTCCTTTGTTT
>NZ_JALAHI010000144.1 GCF_022711995.1 Enterococcus sp. | reverse complement strand
GTCTATATATTATATCCATGAAGTCCAATCTTCTTTATAGAAGATTGGACTATTTTTTATGGCAAAGAAGGGAAAAGAAATGTTTCAAAATAAAGGACAACGTTATGTCACAAAGGGAGTGATGGAGAGTTTACCAGTGGAATTACAAGCTTTATGTTGGAAGCTAATCGATCAAAACGTTCAAAAGCAACTTCCTTTAGATTATCTTCAAATTTTTGAATTTTCTATGGAAAAAGGAAATCAAAAGTTGGTTCATCGTCAAGAAGAACCGGAAGAAAGAAAAGAGTATCTGATTTCACCTAAGCTTCGTTTGAGCTCAGTGTCTCAAAAAATATGGGTCATTGATTCGGGTGAGTATCAAACGATGTTATTATCAGAAGAATACTAGTATCTAAAAGAAAGGAGCGAAATGACTTGTTAGAAACGGCTATCGAGGTACTGGAAAAGTGTGCACAGCTAGTCACTGCTTCTGAAGAATGGGGCTATGAATCCGTTACGATGGAAAAAGAGGAAATTGAAATGGGTACGCTTCCTGAAGGTGTTCATATACCTCGTTTAGTGATGACGCATCTTTATATTTACTGCGCCCCAGAAGATGGAAAAGACTATGTAGTTTATTTCATTACAGATATTAGCAGCCAGCGAGAATTTGTTCGTGGGTTGCTAGTAGAAGGACGATTGGTTTGGAGTCAGATTGGAGAAACGAATGAATAAGATCGATTATTTGAGAATGATTGCGAAATGTTTAGAAGATATCCTTACAGCGATTCATCAAATTCTGAAGAAAAAAGGAGAAAGAATATGAAATATTTTCAACTAGTATTGACACTTATAACGGCAATGGTGATTGAATTGCTTGAACAAAAATTGGCGTAGGAGAAAAAGATATGATTGAAAAAGAATTAGTGACCACACAAACAGAAGTTTGGCGAGATCCTGATTATACCCATCGCTATGTATTCAAACGTCAATGGGCAATAAAAGGGGAAGAAGAACTATAACGCCGTATACGAGACCCGTACGTACAGTGCAATGGGAGGAGCGGAATTTATTTTCCCTCTTATAAAAATAAAAAGGAGGTAATTCAAAAACGAGAAGAATACAAACAAATAGTGGGGTTACTCCACAAACATATTCTTCAATGAAGGAAGCTCTTATAAATGGAAAAGGCCTTTTAATATGACTGTTATTATTTATTTAAAGAAGGGGTGAAGATTGAAGGTCGAGTCATTGCGAAACAACCAATTTGGATTGACTAAGAGTTGTGTGATTTAGAAACAGGATTGATAAAAGTGGAAATCAAATTTTGTCGCAGCACCTTATCATAAGTAGGGCTAATGATACCGTGGTATATGAGAATACACTCACGCATTTCAAGCTGACGTGTAGCTTGTAAAAGAAGGATGGGCAAGCCAAAGGATCTTAGCTAATCTAATCATCTGAAGTGACCTCCAAAGTTAGACAAAAAATCTAACTTTGGGGTCACTTTATTTATGAGAGTTTTTTGATTTAATTTTTCATAAAAAAAGGCTTGAAAATGACCCGTTAAATCTAATCGCAGTCACGGGACTGTAAGAATACGTATCAATCTCATCTATGAGGAAGTCGTGAGAAATAATTCTTCAAAAATTTAGTAACTATTCTGCCTATTGTCTGCTACTATATGTACACCAAATACTCCTTAAGGGTGGTTTTATGAATGAAGAAGATTCTATTTACAACGATGGGGCTGCTGCTTTTCTTAGGCGGCTGTTCAACAAACAAGCCAGAAACCTCTACTCCAGAAAAAGCTGCAACAACAAGCACGACCAAATCAAGTACATCCCAATCAAATACAACTAAAACTTCTAAATCTACGAGTACCGAAGCAACTAAAAGAAGTACCGCTGAGTCATCCGAGCGCCAATCGACAAAAGATCAAAGCGCATCGGTCGTTGCTCAATCAAACACTTCCACTAATACAGCACAAGCAAACCAACCGGTGAAGTCCTCGTGGGATGCTTCCAAGTCTGCAGATCTTGCGACATTTATGCAGAGTTGGGGACAAGAAATGGGACAGCAATATCGAAGCTATGATGACCACGTGCAAGCGAATTACTATGGTCTTCAAGTACCTCAAGATATTTTAGATGGGAAATGGACAACCGTCATCAATCAAACTCCTGTCTCAGTAGAGTGGACAGAAAACGGTGAGGGAACCGCAGATTTTCAGATAGTAGCGATCTACTCAGATATTGATCATGCTACATCGGCTGGGGGACATCTCTATTTCTTTGGCTTCCAACAAGAGCAGCCAAAAGTCCTAGTGACGCAGCAAAACCAAGGAAACCAAAACAATTACTTGTATTTTAAAGAAACAGAGAATGAAAAATTGAAAAATGAATTCATTCAGCTTGCCAATCGTGAATAGTTCAAAAAAATTCTTTCGATTCGATAGGCGGTTGACCGCTTTATCTGATCGAAAGAATTTTTGTTTTATAATGATTATTTTTGGGCTAAAGGAAAATCAGAAAGCTCAAATGGATAAGATCAAAAATTCAACCATTACTCAGTACCTATTTTCAAATAGCGAAGGCGAGAACAATGCTTTCGCATGAAATCTTTCTCTTTGAGAAACCCAAACGCAATCACAGCTTCCTAATTCCGCTATTTTCTTAGGGAACAGTCAGTGCTTCTTCGATTCTGCCGTCCGCAGGGCATACGAATCAAGCAAGATTCTAGCAAGGATCGAGAGGGGGAGTCTTGAACGGACTTCATAGTCTGGAAAGAAGGAGCCTTCTGATTTGAAGCCTACAAAAGGAATTTCGATATGTTCCATTAAACTAGAATGTCGATTGGCTGTCAGCAGAATGGTGCCGATCTCTGCTTCATAACAGTTTTCAGCTGCGGTGATTAACTCCTTGGTTTCACCATTTAATGAAACGAAAATCACGATATCTTCTTTAGTCAATTTCTTGCTGATGTTTTTAATGATATTGGGATCGGTATGCATCTCACAGTATTTACCAGTCAGTTGAAATTTGACCATCATCTCCTGAGCGATCAATTCAGAAAAACCGCGAGCAAAGAGCATGATTCGTCTAGCTGCTTTGATTCGTTGGATGGCATCTTCGATATTGCCGCTTTCCACCATATTGATCGTGCGGATCACTTCTTGTTCATTCTTCAGAATCGCTGTTTTTATTCCTTCATCTACTTTATCAAGCGCCGCAAAATTGATATTGGTATTTTCTTTTTCTTTTAGTGAATGCTTGAAAGCAGTAAACCCCTCGTATCCTTTTTTCTTCATAGTACGAACAACAGTCGCCGTTGAAACGTTTGCATATTCACTTAGTTTTACTATGGAGCAAGATGGAATCTCAAGAATATGACTTTGGATAAAATCCCAGAGGTATTGCTCTGATTCACTTAATTTTATATCCATATTCTGCCTCCCCTCGGCTAAGATGCCTCTATTGTAAATCGGAAGATTCTCTTACATCAAGGGGATTCAGTGTTTCTTGTAAAAGTTTTCAGTGATTTCGTTGGTATATGAAAACATTTACATGAAATTGTGAGCCATAATAGCTTTGTAGGAAAGGAGGGGACGCAAATGGCTGTTTATACATGTACATTAAATCTGGCAATCGACCTTTTTATTGAAACAGAGGAGATGGAACCATTTCAAGTGAATCGCACAAAGGATGACGATATCCAAGCCAATGGAAAAGGGGTCAATGTTTCATTGATCATGAAAAAACTGGGCATCGATAGCACAGCGTTGGGATTCAAAGCGGGATTTACTGGTAATTATATTGAGGACTATTTACATCAACAAGCGATTCAAACCGATTTTATTCCCGTTCCGGGATTTACGCGAATCAACGTTTTTACGCAAGTCAATCGCGACAATAAAGAATACAAGTTAGTCAATAAAGGTCCCGTGATTTCAGACAAGGAAATCAAACGGCTGTTAGACCAAATTAGAAATCTGCAAGCAGGTGACTACCTCTGTGTATCTGGTAGTATGCCACAAGGTGTCTCGCCCAAAATTCTTATTGCGATCAGTCGTATTTGCTTTGAAAAGCAAGTGAATTTGATTATTGATTCAAGTTATTCAGAGGTATTGGAATGTCTACCCTATCAACCCTTCTTGTTAAAGCCCAATGAAGAGGAGTTGCAAGCATGGTATCAGACCGAAATCAACGATCGCAAAGGGTTGATAGACTATGCCAAACGGTTGGTAACTAGTGGTGCACAACATGTGTTGCTCTCATTAGGAGGAGAGGGAGGAATTCTCTTGACAAAAGATACTGTCTACTCTGGAAACTCTCCGAAAGGCAAGGTAGTGAATACAGCATGTGCTGGAGACACGTTGTTAGGAACTTTTCTTGCAGGATATATGGACGGTGAGCCGCTGGAAGTCAATTTGAAGAAAGGATTAGCTGCTGGAAGTTCCACTGCTTTTCGCAAAGGACTAACGGATTTTTCGGATGTTGTTGAGTTAGAAAAACAAATTGAAATCAAAAGAGGGAGCGAATAAAAAATGACAATATACAAGATTGTTGCTGCAACGGGTTGTCCGACTGGAATCGCCCATACGTATATGGCACAAGAAGCGTTGGAGCAGGCGGCTAAGCGTAAAGATGTATCGATCAAAGTTGAGACCCATGGACAAGTCGGCATCGAAAATCAGTTAACACCAGAAGAGATAAAAAATGCGGATGCGGTCATTATTGCTGCAGATAAAGATGTTCAAGCAGAACGTTTTGCAGGGAAACGAGTGATCAATGTTTCGGTCAGTAAAGGAATTAAAGATGCGGATCAGCTGATTGAAGAAGCGTTGAAAGGGTCGACTGGAGAGGATAAACCGGTCGCTGCAATGGAAAAAAACGAAACTGGAATTGCTGCCGGAATCGGACACAGTATCTATAAGAATCTGATGAATGGTGTTTCGCATATGCTGCCATTTGTAGTGGCTGGTGGTGTCATCATTGCCATCTCATTTGCCATCTGGGGTGTCTACTCTTTTGATCCTAGCGATCCAACGTACAATCCAACATCAGCAATGTTGAAAGGGATAGGGGATACGGCAATGGGAATGATGGTTCCTATTCTAGCTGCTTACATTGCTGAAGGGATTGCTAAACGGCCGGGGCTTGTTGTGGGATTTGTCGGCGGTTTGTTAGCGAATACTGGTGGCGCCGGTTTTCTAGGAGGAATCTTCGCTGGATTTTTAGCTGGATACTTTATTCTCCTTTTGCAAAAAGTTATGAAAGGGTTACCGAAACAATTAGATGGTTTGAAAGCTATTTTCTTATATCCGGTGATTGGTGTCCTATTTATTGGTGTAGTGATGTCTTTGCTAGCAAGTCCGATGGAAGCCATCAATCAAGGCATGATGGATTTCTTGGCTGGATTCCAAAATTCAAATCCATTGATTTTAGGTATTATTGTTGGTTGTATGTCCGCATTTGATATGGGAGGCCCCGTCAATAAAGCCGCTTATGTCACTGGTACAGCACTGTTAGCACAAGGAAATCATACCTTTATGGCGGGAGTTTCCGCCGCTTGTATTGCTCCCCCGCTGATTACGGGATTTGCGGCACTCTTTTTTGGTAAATATTTTGATGCAAATGATCGCAATGCAGGATTGGTCAACTTTATTTTAGGCTCAACCCATATCACGGAAGGGGCGATTCCATTTGCAGCCAAAGATCCTCTGCGGGTTCTGCCTACAATGATGTTAGGATCGTCGATCGCTGCCGTTTTGACCTATATGTTTGGTGTCCAAGTGCCTGCTCCCCATGGTGGCTTCTTAGTCTTGCCGGTAGTTACAGGAAAAGTTGCTTGGGTAGGTTCGATTTTACTTGGTTCGATCATAGGTGGGGTAATCTTAGGGCTAATCCAAAAGCGTAGTGTTGAAAAACGAGAAGTGTCAGCGGTTGAGTAAGAAATAGCGAAAGCAGAAAAGAGGAAGTCAAATGGCGTTGATCAAGATAGACCACATTTTTATGAAGCAAAATTTGGGGACTCAAGACGAAGTGATGCACTTTCTAGCAGCGCAAGGGGTTCTTTTAGGAATCAGCAGCGATCAAACCGCTGTTTATCATAAATTTCTGGCAAGAGAAGAGGAAGGTACAACAGGGATGATGGATGGCTTTGCCATTCCTCATGCGAAAGATCAGAGCATCGAAGAAGCCGCTGTTGTGATCGTCCAGTTAACGAACAAAATCGATTGGAAGAGTTTGGATGGGGAAGGAACAGAGTTTGTGATTGCACTTTTTATTCCTGATTCAGAAGCAGGAACGACTCATTTGAAATTATTGTCTCAAGTCGCTCGATTATTGATGCAAAAAGAGGTGACGAATCACTTAAAACAAGCGCAATCTCCAGCTGAAATTGCCGAAATTTTAAATGGAAAACTGGTAGAAAATTAAAGAAGGAAGTAGTGAGAGTATGACATTATCAAATAAGCAAGCCTATATCCAACAACTATGTAATGAAAATGGCATTATTAGTGCATTAGCCATTGATCAACGAGGGGCTTTGAAAAAAATGATTGGCAGATTCCAAGACCATTCAGCCACGGCAGAGCAAATCAGTGCCTTCAAAAAAATCGTGTCAGCCGAGTTGACGCCCTATGCCTCAGCAATTTTATTAGATCCAGAATACGGATTGCCCGCAGCCCAAGTTCGGGATGAACAAGCTGGACTATTGTTAGCCTACGAGAAAACCGGCTATGATGCTTCAACTCCGGGTCGTTTGCCGGATCTTTTGTCCAGCTGGTCTGTGAAACGGCTAAAAGAAAATGGCGCGGATGCTTGTAAGTTTTTGCTCTATTATGATGTGGACGAACCTGACGAGATCAATGATCAAAAGCAGGCATTTATCGAACGAATTGGTTCGGAATGCCTTGCTGAACATCTACCGTTTTTCTTAGAGCTGGTTTCTTATGATGCTTCTCTATCAGATACGACGTCGAGAGACTATGCTTTGATAAAACCGCATAAAGTAAATGACATGATGCGAGAGTTTTCACAAGCACGCTATGGTGTAGATGTCTTGAAAGTGGAAGTTCCTGTGAATATGAACTATGTGGAAGGCTATGGCGAAGAGGCTGTTTAT
The DNA here is from genome assembly GCF_022711995.1 of Enterococcus sp. Taxonomy (GTDB): domain Bacteria; phylum Bacillota; class Bacilli; order Lactobacillales; family Enterococcaceae; genus Enterococcus_D. The sequence continues at coordinate 4,867 of NZ_JALAHI010000144.1, read as the reverse complement.
ACTAAAGAAGAAGCAGCTGGCTATTTCAAAGCACAAGCGGAAGCGACGGATCTGCCCTATATTTTCTTGAGTGCAGGGGTTTCAGCTGAATTGTTTCAAGAAATACTGGAATTTGCCAAAACATCCGGCTCAAGATTCAATGGCGTACTTTGTGGACGAGCAACCTGGGCAAACGGCGTGGAGCCTTTTGTGACTCAAGGAGAAGGTGCGGCGAAAGAGTGGTTGCAGACCCAAGGACGTACAAACATTGAAGCGCTAAACAATGTTTTGCAAAAGACTGCTACACCGATTCACTTGTAATAAAAACGTCCATTAGAAACAACTGAAAATCAATTCGATTGGTTCCTTCGTTCTCTTCAGTGAATGAAGGGCCTTTTTGTTTGGAGGAACCAAACGAATAGCAGTCAAGAATTTCTAGTTAGGTGGTAGAATAAAGCTAGTATTCGTTGTTGCAGAAAAATAAGGATGCGTTCTTTTCCCGAAAATCTGCGATAACAGTAGGGAAAATGTTGTGTCATAGAAGAAAGGAGTTTTCGATGGAAACTCGTGTATTAAAGTATTTTCTAGCGATAGCCGAGGAACAAAATATTACCCAAGCGGCTAAAAAACTGAACATCACGCAACCCACTTTAAGCAGACAAATCAGAGAGTTTGAAGAGCGGCTGCATACAGAATTGTTTGTGCGCCAAAATAAGAAACTTTATTTAACAGAAGCAGGTCTGTTTTTAAAAAAGCGCGCAGAAGAAATTCTTGAATTGAATCAGAAAACAGAACAAGAATTGTTCAATTATCAGGAGACGATTCTGAATGGACAAATTGCGATTGGCTGTGTGGAAGCAGAAAACTCCTATTTGCTCACACAAATCATCGAAGAAATGGTTACTGATCACCCCCAAGTGTCTTTTACTATTTTTAGCGGAACTAGTAATGATATTCTGGAAAAACTTGATAAAGGCTTACTTGATGTAGCGATTTTGATTGATCCTGCAACGACGGATCAATACAATCGGTTGACATTGCCTAAGAAAGAAGTTTGGGGGCTGTTTGTTGCAAATGAACACCCATTGGCTGATCAAAGCAGTATCTCACCTGCAGACATCCTCACCACACCGCTGATTTGTTCGGGTCGTAAAGAAGTTTTGGAGATGTTTTGCACGTGGGGCGGATTCGCTGAAGAAGAGTTGACGATCGTCGGGAGATACAATTTGATTTTTAATGTCCTTTTATTGGTCGAAAATAATGTTGCTGCTGCTTTAGCAATTGCTGGAGCGATTCATCATCGAGAGAATCAAACCAAATTCATCCCCTTTTCGCCACCTCTGGAAACGAACTGTGTTCTGGTATGGAGAAAAGAGACGATTTTGGCGCCGACAGTCCAAACATTTTTGAAGAAATTTAAGCATGCTTTGCAAGCATAGAAATCAGCTTAACAAGTATTGGACGAATAATAAATCAAGCAGTAACATGGATGTATAAGCCATACATGTGGTTGACGCTTTTTTGATCAGAAGCAGATGAGCATCGGAAAACTGGTTATTAGATGAAGAGGAATTAGAGGAGGAAAACAAATGGCAAAATTTGAAGAAGTAAAAGATGGCGTGATTTTCCCAAGCGGCGCAAAAAATGAAGCCTATGCTCAATATTTTGTTGGACAAAGTTATTTAAACTCTTTGGTTGCGGATCCAGCAGTCAATGTTGGTGTAGGAAATGTAACCTTTGAACCAGGTTGCCGCAACAACTGGCATATTCATCACGACGGCTATCAGATTTTATTAGTGACTGGTGGTGAAGGCTTGTACCAAGAGGAAGGAAAACCGGCACAATTTTTGACAGCAGGAGATGTGGTTGTCACTCATGATGGCATCAAGCACTGGCACGGCGCAACCAAAGATAGCTGGTTTGAACATTTGGCGATCACCGCCGGAACACCGGAATGGCTTGAAGCTGTTTCTGAGGAAGACTATCAGCAGTTACAAAAATAAGGAGACGGTGAATATGAAAAAACAAGCAGCAGGAAGAGAACAACTAGGTGATTTTGCTTCACAATTTGCGGCATTAAATGATGATGTCTTATTTGGCGAAGTATGGGCTCGAGAAAAAGAACTATCTCCTAGGGATCGCAGTTTGATCACGGTTGCCAGCCTTTTGACACAAGGTGTTCCTCAATTAGAAGCTCATTTACGGATCGCCAAAGAAAATGGTGTGACTCAAGCAGAAATCGTCGAATTGATCACACACTTGGCTTTTTATGCCGGCTGGCCTAAAGCATGGTCGGCATTCAATTTAGCCAAAGAAATTTATGGTGAAGAATAATTTCTCAACCCTTTTTACCTGCAGGTTGATTAATTGGTTTCTCTCTTTTTCTGTAGTAGAGTAAAGATAAGCACTTACTAAAGAGGAGGAGTATCATGAAGGAAACACAATTGACGATCGAGACATTGCAACGGGCCCAAGAACGATTTGAAGAAACGTTGGCGCAAATGAGTATCGCGGAAGCGAACACGATGCCGGAGCCACTGATCAAGTCAGTCACTTGGCTGATCTGGCATACCGCTCGCGAAATCGATCTGCAGATTTCCGCATTAGCGGATCAAGAACCGCTTTGGCTAGCGGACTGGACGAAAAAATTTGCATTGGATTTGCCTGACGATACAGAAGATTGGCGGCATACACCAGAAGAAGCCGCCAAGGTAATCGTTAATCAAAAAGAATTATTAGTGGATTATCTTGCTGCCAGTGTCGCATTAGCCACTGATTATCTTCAATCTATCGATGAAACGAGCTTATCAGAAGTGATTGATGAGAACTGGACGCCAGCTGTGACACGACAAGCTCGGATCGTCTCCATCGTCGATGATGCCGTGATGCATTCGGGGCAGGCAGTCTACACAAGAAGATTAGTGATTGGAAAATAAGATTATTTTCAAGCAATCAACTAGTGAACAGTTGCCCATTTTCTTTGAAATATCGTGAAAATCTACTTTAGAGCATTTACACTGGTGTCGGGTTCCCTTATGATAAGCAAGGGAACCCGATTTTTTGGGTTAATCACTGATGACAGGAGCAATCAAAACAAATGAGAAATATCAAACTTACGATTGAATATGATGGCAAGCGCTATCTGGGGTGGCAACGTTTAGGCGATTCTGATCGAACGATCCAAGAGAAAATTGAAAGTATCTTGACTCAAATGACAAATGAAAAAATCGAAATCATCGGCTCTGGACGTACAGATGCCGGTACGCATGCCAGAGGGCAAGTGGCCAATTTCAAGACAGCTAGCGATTTGTCGCCTGAAAAGATGCTGCAATTCTTGAATCGCTATTTGCCACAAGATATTGTTATCAAAGAGGTAACAGAAGCTTCTGAACGGTTCCATGCCCGTTACAATGCCACCGGTAAACAGTACAGTTATTATGTCTGGAACAGTCCGATTCCAACCGTATTTGAGCGTCATCGGAGTTTTCATTGTCCGCAAGAGCTTGATTGGGACAAGATGCAAGCAGCTTGTGAGAAGTTTCTTGGCACGCATGATTTTATTGGCTTTTCCGCATTAAAAAAGACCAAAAAATCCACTACTCGTACAATCGAGGAACTCTCACTCACAAGAGAAGGAGATATGCTGCGTTTCCGCTTCAAAGGAGATGGCTTTCTTTATAAAATGGTACGGATCATCACCGGGACGATTTTAGAGATTGGTGCTGGAACAATGGACATTTCGTCGATCGATGAAATATTTGCGAATCAAGTCCGAAAAGCAGCCGGAGAGACAGTACCTTCCCAAGGATTGTTCTTAGATGCTGTCTATTACCACTAAAAAAATAAAAAAAGGTGATCGAATGGAACTGGTCAATGCAGATTTTGATTTGTTCAACCGTGAAGTAGTTGCCTTTAAGCAACTCAAAGAAATTTATCCACCAGAAACGATTCAGGAACTGAAAGAAGCGTATCAAACACACTGGCAAAAATGGAAACAGCTGCAAATGACTGCTGCTGAAAATTTGTCGCTAGATCTTCAGCCCAAAGTTGAGAGCTGGACGAATGGCTGGAATGTACGCAGTCATTTTTGGTGTGCGTATCGCAATGTGGCACATCCGAATCAAAACGCCTGTTTGGCTGCATTGCTCAATCAGAAACAGTATCAGGTCTACTTGATGTTCCAGCATTACAAAAGTGAGCAACGTTCAGGAAGTATAGCAGCATACAATGGTTTGCGCCGGCTGATTGAGCAATGGAGCAAAGATAAAAGTCTGACAGATTATTATATTTGGCCGCAAGTGGAACATGAACTAGCGGATCATTTATCGTTGACTGAATACCTCTCCGACCCGCAGAAACAGGAGCAATTGGAAGAGAAGCTGCAAGGGCGCAGTTTTCAAATTGGTAAGCTTTGGTTTCGATCAGAACGCATCAAGGATGTGGAAAAATTGACGGTTGAGGCATTGGAAGAATTAAGCCAATTGTATGTTTCACTAAAAGAATAATGTGTTTACGCATCAATATAGGAATAACTGAAGGATAGCCAGGGACTGTGACTAAATCATCATCCAACAAGTGAAACCGAATCATATGCTATTGCATTAGATTCCTCTGACATTTGCGCCGAGGAGCCCCTGCACCGCAGGAGCAATACTAGGGACTGTGATCTAAGCCATCATCCACCAAGTGAAACCCCATCATATGCTATTGCGATCGATTCCTCGGACTTTTGCGACGAGGTGTCCCGCACCGCAGGAGCAATACTAGGGAATGTGATATAATTCATCCTCCAACAAGTGAAAACGTATCATATGCTAGTGCGTTATATTCCTCGGACTTTTGCGACGAGGTGTCCCGCACCGCAGGAGCAAGATGTTCGGATTTTACT
>NZ_JALAHI010000143.1 GCF_022711995.1 Enterococcus sp. | reverse complement strand
CTTGGTATCGGTACGTTTTATTTTTTTAAAAGATTCATAGTATTTCTTTTGGTGCTGCCTCAATAAAATCGGTCAAGTTTCACTGATTGGGAAACGAAGGACCATCAATAAAGGTAGTGTAGATGTGCTCATCTTCTACTTGTTCCCCTTGAATCGCTTTGACGATTTTTTCAGAAGCAATCATTCCCCAGCGATGTTTTGAATAAGAGATGGTGGATAAGCGGGGCTGGATAAACGCCCCTAGCTCGGTATTATCAAACCCGATGATGCGAATATCTTTCCCGATTTTATAGTCGGTTTGGCGAACATACTTGTAGACACCGATCGCCATTTCATCGTTCAATGCAAAGATATCGATCGGCTTCATCGGCTGTTTCGCTAAGATTTCTTCTGCTCCACGAAAACCCGAAGGCTCGGTGAAATCACCGGCTATGACGTCATAAGAAATCCCAAACCGAGTAAGCTCTTTGATACTGGCTGTCAAACGCTCCTGGCTATCATAGCTTTTTTTAGGACCAGCTAGTAAAAATACATGCTGGCTGCCTCCTGAAATCAGCTTATCGATGGCTAATGCTGTTCCACCTTTATTATCGAGAAGTACTTGATGGATGTTTTCATGGGGAAGGATTCGATCCAGTACAACGATTTGATGGCCTCTTTGCGCGTAGCGCTCAATTTCTTCTGATGGAAAGGTCCAATCCAAAATAATCGCACCATCAATCATTCGCTCCGGAATAAACAAATGGGATTTTTTCCCACTGCAAACGATCATTTCATATCCAAAGGTTTCCAGGCTTTTCTTGATGCCGTCCAGCAGCTGACCATAGAAACTTCCCGCATAATCTGCAAGATACACCCCAATGATGTTTGTTTGCCGGCGTTTCAATGTACGAGCAGCCATGTTCGGAACATAGTTCAAGTCACGAGCAATCGCTTGGATACGGGCGCGGGTCTCCTCCGTCACTTTCGGGCTGCCGTTCAACGCATAGGACACAGTGGAAATAGACACACCGGCTTTTTTAGCAATATCTTTGATCCCTACCATGGCTTCTCCTTTCTATCGATAAATATCGATTTGATTGATTTCCTGATTGCACAGCGCCAACACAACTGACTTGTCTAAGCAAAAGGCGCCGTCTCGGTACTGATTATCTGCTAACGTATAATCGATTGGCTGGCCATTGATCAAGACCTGTTCTTTTTCTGCTTCGTGAAACGTGAATTTAACCGGCTGATCAAAAACGCGATAGGTAAGGGTCAATTCAGCTAACTCAGTTGGCAAAACAGGATCAAGGAACAAAGCATCTGCCGTTTCCCGGATTCCCAAAACATTACTGATCAATTGATTCAGATAGATGCCCGGTCCGCTGGAATAAATACGCCAACCGCCTTTTACGCCAACACTTCCATCTCTAAGTTTACCAAAATTCTCTTGGGCTTCAAGCCTTGTTTTGAAATCGCCGTCAGAACTGCTGAAATAGACATTGGCTTGTCGCAGCTCGGCATTTGGTACACGTTCTTGTATCTGTATCGGATTGATGACTCCTAGCCCCTGCCAAGTTTCTGCTTTTTGTCCTAGTTTTGCCATGGCTTCGACAAAACGGATGTGGGCGTGAACATATTGCAAGCCGATTTCCCGTCCAAAGTTCGCAGCTTGCTCGGCACGTTTGAAATTCGTGCTGACCCCACCATGATAGGCTGCCGGACGATTCATCAAACGAACGCCATCTGGATGCTGCAAGTGTTCTTTGATGATAGCTAAATGGTGCACAGCTTCTTCTGGGGAAAGCAATTCACCGATCATGCTTTGCTGCATTGGCAGCAAGCGATATTGAATCCCAGTCTTTCGGTCTTCTGGATGAATCATTAATTCTACATGTTCAGGATCTTCCATGTAAACGAATCCTGGAATCGTCCCTGAAGACAACATGTATTTCTCAAAATCTGTGCGAATGCCGCTGACGATGGTTTGCAAATGATCCGCATACTTCGGATCGTAGTCTTTCAGCTGTACCGCTAGTTTTTTCATCACTTCATACGTCAATGCCACTGTCCAACTGCTAGCCATCTGCTTCTTCAATTTACTATTGTTTGGTTGCAGGGTATCATCCCAATCCCCATCCCCATAACAAGAAAGATAGGTTCCTTCCAAGAAATTCCCTTCAATATACGCAATCTCTTTTTGTAAATGATCATAAAGAGAAGCAGTCTGACTTGTCTTTAAGAATGTCTCGCGGTCTGTATAAGGCAATTGCGTTTCTAAAATCGCGAAGTCCTTAGTTTTTTCCAAGTAATCGCTGACGACTTTCATTGGCCAAACAATCACATCCCCATGACTTTCATCGGCTTTTTGCTGCTCGTAGCGGTCAAACATAAACCATTGTGGCCAATTGCCATCGTCGGCAAATTGATTGGCAAATAGGTGTTTGATGATCGAAGCAACGATTTCTGGCCGATTGACGGCTAAGAAAAATTCTGTTGGACCTTGAGAAACATCTCGGGTACCCCAAGCAGCACCACCATACTGTTCCAAGCCATGGGGTGATAAATAGTGAACCAGCATGTTATGGGTATACCAACGAGAGAGTAAATTAAGCGTTTGTACCTCCACCTGTTCATGGGCCAACTCAAATTGATTCAGCAGTGAATCAATGAATGCTACATATTTTTCTTCCTCTTGCTGCTTAGAAGTTATTTGTTCTTGATAAGGCGCCCCAGTTAATGTTCCTTGGATCTTAAAGGTGATTTCTGACTGATCCGCAAAGGTCAAAACAGTCAGTGCGCCATCGCTATTTTCCTGCAAGAACAAGGAATCATCTGTCACTTCAAAAGGTTGATCCGCTTGCAGATAATAGGTTAATTCTGGATACGCTTCTTTTACGGGGGAATTCTCTTCGCTTGTGATGATGACCTGCTGATCTTTCGTTACCACAGCTGTCGGTGCTTCTTCATCTGGTCCCATCAACAATTGATTGCTGATGGCCCACGAGTAAGCCTTTTTGCTTTGGATCGTGGTCCGCACTTCACGACTGTCAAGCAGGGTATACGTCGTGATCGTGATCAAATCATCTGCAGTTTTGTAATACCACGTAGCAGTATTCATTCCCATCTCAAACGCAGAGGGCATCGTCAATAAACGCCACGTATCCTGTTCTTTCAAATAGATTCGCTGTCCTGATCGTTTCATGACATTCAGTGCATTACGGCTGTTACTCAATAATTTATTCATTGATGTGTTTCCTAGAACGATCTGCGAATTGAAAATACCGTACATATAAACCGTCGTACTCAGCAAAGGTTGATCTACCACTAAATCACTGCCACTAAGTAGGATATGGCCATGGGCCCGTTCCATCGCACTTTCTTTTTCCTTCAGCACAACATGGCGATAGTTTTCCGTGAAAAAGGAATAGAGTTGGCCATCGATCTGCTCCACAGCTTCCTGTTTTGGAAATAGTGCAGAAATATCCGCTTCGGTTAATGATTCTCCGGTCAATGGTGCGCCTAGTTGTTTTGCCGGAAGGGATTGTGTCGCCACTGACTCAAATGTCAGTTTTTGAAAACGTTCCTCCAACAAAGCTCGGTCAACTTGCGGACCAGAGACGGCTTCTGGCTGATCGGCCTTGACTGCGGCATAAAAAACAATTTCTGTTGCTTCGTCAGTCAGCTGATAAGATTCGGTCTGCAGAGCAATATAAGCAAATTCATACTGGTATACTTCATTTGCTAAAGTTTCTTGTGCCAAAGCTTGGGGTACATCCGTCATTTTGTATGTTCGACCAAAAAATTGATAACCATCGGTGGAATAACCTCGCAAAGGCTGGAAACTTCCTTGTTCCACTAATGGAAACTTACCGGATTGCGGTTGATTTTGACGAGAAGAAACAACGATTGTTTCGTTATCTTGACTCACATGGTGATCCAGATATTGAGAAACATATGCTTCATTGGACTGAACTGCTCCTTTTAAGGCATTGCCGATATCTTGACCATAAATGATATCCGCTTTTCCAGAACCTGTTAACTGAACCCGCCAAAACCAGCAATCCTCTGCCAGTTGCAACTCCACTTGATACTGAACTTCCAGAAATGTGCCTGACCAAGTCAACTGGTGCTGGGAATAGCCAAACTTACTGGCTGAATTAGAACCGATCATCGGTGCCCAACGAATTCCTTCTGATGTATAGACGCGCAAATACAATTGATTCAAACTGCCGTCTAACGGATTGCCGTTTAATTGATTGATCATCATACCATGACTATCTATTTCAAACAGATCTCCGGTTTTTAGAAACCTTAACCGAGTCTGATTTTTTTCGAGAGTAATATATTGTTTCATACAAACCTTCCTATCTGACGAATTTGAATGTCACCATCTGCAGGTCGCGGCTGTTGCTGCCGACCATGGCTTGGAATGTGCCAGCATCGCTGGCTGTTTCTTGATTGCTGTGAACATAGCGCAGCATATCTTCTGTAATTGAAAAGCTCACTTCTTTTGTTTCCCCGGGTTCTAACCATACTTTTTGGAATCCTTTTAATTCTTTGATCGGTCGGACAACTTCACCAACGAGGTCTCGCAGATACAACTGAACGGTCTCTTCACCGGCAAAGTCACTATTATTTTTGACTTGTAAGGATACTGTTAGCGTCTCTTCAGTAGACAATTGTGCTTTATCTAAACTTAACTCACTATACTGAGCCTCGTGATAGCTCAAGCCGAAACCAAAAGGATATTTTGCATAGTTGGAGACATCCAAATATTTTGAGACATATTTTTCATCTGGTGCACTTTCATAAGGACGACCGGTAGTTTCAGTATTGTAATAAACCGGCACTTGACCGACTGTTTCCGGAAAAGACATACTCAAACGGCCGCTTGGGTTGTATTGCCCCCACAAAATATTCGCTAATGCTTGTCCTCCTTCGGTTCCAGGGAACCATGCTTCAACGATGGCTTTTGCTGGATCAATCCCTTGAAGGTCTAGCGGTCGACCATTGTACAACGTCACAACTAGTTGCTCATTGACTGCCTGCAATTGTTTGAATAACGCTAACTGTGCTTCCGGCAAGCGAATATCGCTGCGGCTGGCTGCTTCGCCGCTCATCCAGTCTTGTTCCCCCAATGCAAGAACCACTTTATCTGCTTGTTTGGCTAATGCAACAGCTTCATTGATCGCTGCTTCTGTTGGCGCAAAGTAATCGAAGGGTTCTTTTCCATAAAGAATGTTCTCTGAAACTGCCTTGGCGCCCTCGAGGAGCGAAACGGCTTCTGCTTGTTTTCCTTGCCATAACCAGGCCCCTAAAATGTCTTTAGAGTGAGCCGCTGGTCCAACGATGGCAACCGTCTCCGTTGATTTAAATGGTAAGATGTTCTCATTCTTCAATAAAACCATTGATTTTTGAGCGATTTCTCTGGCGGCTGTTCGATGTTCTTGCGAAAGTACCACCCGTGCTTCGGCAGCTTCATCGGCCCCACGATGAGGATGTTCAAACAGACCAAGATCATTTTTAAGGGTCAAGATTCGCAATACCGCTTCATCCAATAAGGATTCTGCAACCGTGCCTTCTTCGATCAATTCTTTCAAATAGTCGTTGTAGCAAGTCGTCATCATTTCAATATCGACTCCGGCTTTGATGGCCAATTCTGCCGCTTGTTTCTCGTCTTCTGCTGCACCATGAGCAATGATCTCTTTGACCGCACCCCAATCAGAGATCACTACGCCGTCAAACCCAAATTCTTTTCGTAAGACATCACGGAATAACCAGCGATTCGCTGTTGCAGGAATCCCATCGACTGTATTGAAGGAAGTCATCACCAGTTTGGCACCAGCTGCAAGTGCAGCTTGATAGCCAGGCAAGTAACTTTCCCGCAATTGTCGCTCCGACATATTGACTGTGTTGTAATCACGTCCGCCAATTGCTGCGCCATACGCCGCGAAATGTTTTACACAAGCAGCCACCCGCTCAAAATCATTGGTTAAATCTTCCCCTTGGTAGCCTTTCACAAAAGCTTCAGCAAGACGGCTGTTCAAGTAGGGATCTTCTCCAGTGGATTCCATCACTCGACCCCAACGCGGATCTCGAACTAAGTCCACCATTGGCGAAAACGTCACATGCAACCCAGAGACAGCGGCTTCTCTAGCCGAAATTTCGGCCATTTGTTCCGCAGCATTCAGATCCCATGAACTGCCTAAAGCCAATGGAATCGGGAAAATCGTTCGGAACCCATGGATAATATCAGCCATTAGAATCGTGGGAATCTGCAGGCGGTTGTTTTTGATGTAGTCTTGTTGGACACGAATTGCTTCTTTGGCACCGGAAACGCCTAGTGTTGTTCCAGCGTTGTTGATGGTTTCTTGGGTCAATCCCAAATCACTCATCGGTCCAGTTTTTTCTTCTGCTTTGTCTGAATAAAACGCAGCAGCTAGTTGCAATAATTGATCGATTTTTTCATCGATGGTCATTTGTTCAAGTAAATGCGTCAATTTTGTTTTTTCCATTTTTGGTTTCACCTTTACTCATTAAACCGGAGATCTGCTTCAAGCGGAAAATGATCGGAGGGAAAGCGCCCGTCACAAGAATCCGTCAAACAACCGGTTTTAATGATTTGAAATCCTTTCGTATAAATATAGTCAATTTCTTCTAACTGGTTCCATGGGCGTTGATAGTCAAAGTTTTGATAGGACCCTTTAGGCCCATAATGCCCTTTTTCGCTGTGCTCTTTGGCGTTAACAAACATCTTTTGCAAGGACTCATGGACGCGTTCAACTGCTTCTGCATTGAGATCTCCCATCAATAAAACGGGTAGAGCGGCGATTTTATCCGCTAACCCTTCCAAGATAACTTTCATCCCTTCAAAACGAGCGATTTCTGAAATATTGTCCAGATGCGTATCGATCACCAAAAAATCATGCCCTTGTCTATCTCTTAGTACGATCCACAAGCACAGCCGCAAGTATTCCGCTTCCGGATGAATGCTTGGCACATCCGGGGTCAGAGATAACCAAAAGGAGCCTGAATCAATTTTAGAAAACAGCGTCTTCTTGTAATAAATCCCGATACCTTCTCCTGTTCCATCGCCGTCTCGTTCAGCAGTGACCGACGCGTAATCCGTCAAGCCTACTAAATCAGCCACTTGCGTTGGTCGGACTTCTTGCACGCACAAAATATCCCAATCATGGTAATCGATCAATGCTAAGACTTTGTCCGCACGATAAGACCATTGCCACTCTTTATCGTAATCCGTGTCCACTCGTAAATTGTAAGTTGCTACTTTCATCTCTTCATTTCCTTTTTAACAGTTTTTGAATCTGCTGCATTTCTTTTCGAATCTGTTTGGCTTCGCCACCACCATGCCCTTTGTTTAAATAGACCGTCAACTGCTTAACGGTTGGGATGCGGTGGTAACTGACGAAAAAGTCGGTCATTGGACAGATTGGATCTTGGCTGCCCACTGAAGCAAAGACCGGTCCAGTGATTTTTGCTGCCAGATTTTTCAAATCATAGTAGGCCATCTCGCGATAGATGGTTTCTTTGCTTTCTGGAAAAGCATCGATATATTCTTGCATCACATGATAACTTCCTGTTCTGCTTTCGATACGATGAGGAATATTCGAATGACTAGGAACATCTGCAAAAGTCGCAAAGATTGGCACTTCAGCCAGCGCATTGACGATCAACGCCACCCCGCCCCCTTGTGACCCACCTCTTAAGATTATTCGCTCAGGATCAACCTCCGGCAGCTTTGCTGCGACCTCAAGTAAACGAAGACTATCTGCAAGCAAGCGTTTCATGTAAAAATCTTCTTTTTTTAAAATCCCTCGTCCAAACGGTGCCCCATGCTGCGTTGTTTCATAGGGCTGGGTATCTTTTGTTCGGCCCCCTTGCCCGCGATTATCGATCACCAAGCAGGCGCAATCCACTAATGCCCAGTGAGCAAACTGAAAAGGTTCCTGCAGATGATTCATATAACCTAAATAATCGATCACGATGGGCAGCTGGCGTTTATTTTTCGGAATTAAAAGATAGCCGTAAATCGTTTCATTGTATAAACTTTGGAAATTGATCTGATAAACATCAATTTCCCTCATCAATGCCGGTTGCAGCTGACGTTCAAAGGCCAGCGGAATCTCTTTGATTTCTTGTTTGACCTGCTGCCAAAAACGATCAATTTCTTCCTGACTTGGTATACGTTCAGTGAGATTCATTGACATCCCCCTCTTTTGCCAACACTTTATTAAAGAACAGCACTTGCAAATAAGCGAAGCCTGAAATACCTAAACACACGAATAAGAAAAAATTGATCTTATTCAGCAAAATAAATATGAATACAGGAATGACTAACAAGATAATCGCATTGGCTGTACTGCTCAACACTGCATAGGCAGTTTCTTGTGCAGTTTGTTTGACTGAGAAAGAAAACAAGCAAAACAGTAAGACAAACACCGTCAAGAATAAACCGGCTAAGCTGCTGAGGATGACGGCAAAGACCCCGAGATACGTGGTGATCCCCATCAACCCATAAATGATAGCCGCCGTTACAGCAACATACCCTACAATGATTCCTTCCAGGATAAACCCACGCTTGAGATTGGCCAAAAAGGTTCGGCTATACCGTTGCCAGACAGGGATTTCTTTTTCTTTGTAAAGTTGATCGATGGTTTGATACAAAGCAATCAAAGCTGGTCCTATCAGTACGATGGTAGCCGCAGGAACCAAGAACAAAAAGCTTACTATGATCATGTCTGCAGCGAAAGAAAAGACACGATAGTACCATCCTTCATAAGAAAAAATTTGTTTCATTATCAATCACCCGCCTCTTTCTAGTTTTCTACTGAGTTCTTGTTGTCTTGCTCATTTCTTGTTTATTATCCTTTTGCTTAGGTACTTTTCAACATCTGCTTTGTCTTGCTTCGCAAGTCAATCGCAGTGTTTCTTTTCTAGGTTACTACGCTCCCTTTGGTCGCCTAGTACTTTTCAACATCTGCTCGTCTACGCTGCGCTTCGCCTACAGTTACTTCTAGTCTAGCGCCAAGAAGAACTTGCATGCTTCGCAGAGCAGTGTTGAAAAGCAAAAAGAGGAAAGGTCGTTGGTTTCTCGCTTTCCTCTTTTCATCCTTTCTATAACTGGTTATTTAAGTTTTTCACGGTTTTCTGCCATTTTTTCAGATTTGATTTCTTTGATGGCATCCCAATTGTTGGAATCTAGGAAGCTTTCAAAATCAGACAGTGTTGAGTCAAAGGCTTTTTCGTCTTTTGAACGAATCAAGGAGATGACTGTGCTATTTAGTTTTGTTTTAATAGACGTATTTGAACGGGCTTCGGCACTTCCGGCATCTGGATCGATATTTTCAATCACAAAGTGCGGATAAAGTTTTCCTTTGCCCCATTCTTGCATTTGTGTTAATGCGCTTTCTGTTTCTACTTTCAATGCATTGACACGGTCATTGTTGAAGTAGTTGAAACGGCTGATGCCATATTTCTTGTTGTAGCCTTCGTTGTCTGTTTTTTCCATTTCTTTGACTTCAGGTAAGTAATCGATCTTGCCATCGTCGTTGTATTTATAAGTAACGCCTTCCACACCAAATTTCGTCAAGATTTGTCCGGGTTCATCGATCAAGTAAGTGAATAGTTGAGTGACTTTTGCTGGATCGGCTGCATCTTTTGTGATGTAGTTGATCAACCAACCTGAGATACCGGTTTGGTTCAATGTTGGTTTCCGTCCGGATGTGCTTGCTGGTCCATCGATGGCAATGTAACGAGTATCAGAATTCTTCATGAATTCGGTGAAGTTGCCGCCTTGACCACTGGTTCCGGCTACAAGCATTGTGGCATATTGTCCTTGTTTGACTTTTTCATCATAGGTAGGACCATCATCTGTAAAGCTGTCATCGCTAATGTTGCCTTCACGATAGACTTTGTTGAACGTTTTTAACCAATTGATGTATTCTTCATCTAAGTTACGGTCATAATAGTTGCCAGATTTGTCTTCCAATGGAACACCTAAGAAATCTTGCAGTTTATCTAAGAAAGGACCTGCTGTATCACCGACAGTCGTGAAGCCCATTGGTGTTAAATCAGGATATTTTTCTTTGATTTGTTCCATTACTTTGACAAAATTCTCTGGTTTAGAAATGTCTGGTTTACCTAGAGCTTCATAGACATCTTCCCGAATGACAAAGTTATCGTTTACTGGGATATTGCCGCTTTCATAATCGGCTGCTGTATTGGAGTAGTTTGGATAGCCATAGGTTTTGCCATCGTCTAATGCAAACCAGTTAAAGGTATCTTCTGTTACGACATTCATGAGATAAGGATCATATTTTTTTGCCAAATCATTCAATGAGTAGGCCCAGCTATCTGCTTTAGTGGCGGCTTGACTGGTTTTATCCATCAACGTCACGATGTCGGGCATATCACCACTTGAAATAAGTGCATTCAATTTCGAGTCGTCGCCGGAAATAAATTCGATATCGATATTCAAATCTTTTTTGATCTGTGCCGTGGTGACATCTTCACCAAATGGCAATGCTGTCCAGTCTGAGTTGATGTACCAAGTGATCTTCGTTGGTTCTTTTTTAGTATCTAGCTTCCACGCTGGTGTCTTTTCATCAAGCTCATAACGATCTTTGATTGAAAAATCTGAACTGCTGCTATCCTTTGAACTGCCACCACATGCGGCTAAGCTCAGTAATGCTGTTGCTGCCAATAAACTGCCTAATACTTTTTTCATATGGATCCCTCTTTCTATTCTTTTACCGCACCGGCCATCATACCGCCGATGAAGTGTTTTTGAAGTAATGGATAGATAATCAAAATTGGTACGGTCGTAATAACGATAGTAGCCAATTGCACCCCGCGAGTCGTTGCCTGCACGACAAAGTCGGTACTACCGCTTTCGGTCATCGTGCTCAAGTTGGACTGCACAATGATTTCATAAATCTTCATTTGCAGCGGATAGAGATATTCTTTAGTGATATACAGTTTGGTGGTCATAAAGTCGTTCCATTGTCCGACACCATTGAACAATATGATGGTAGCTAATGCTGGTTTGGTTAATGGTAAGAAAATCTTGTAAAAAATTTGAAATTCGCTGGCACCATCGATTTTCGCTGATTCTTCCAAAGAAGGTGGAATCTCACGGAAAAAGTTCATCAAGATAACCACATCGTAATAGCTGAACAATGCTGGAATGATATAGACCCAAAATGAATCCAACAAGCCCAATGATTTGATCAACAAGTAGGTTGGGATCATCCCGCCACCGAAGTACATCGTGATAACGCCTAGTGTGGTGTAAATATTTCGGCCAATCAAACGTGATTTGCTAAGTCCGTAGGCGACAATGGCACAAAACAGTGTATGAGTCACGGCCCCGATCAATGTTTTCAGTACAGAGATCAAAAATGCTCGTGGGATACTGTCATCAGAAAATACTTTCCGATAATTTTCCCAAGTAAATCCCCGCGGCCACAAAACGAGACCGTTTTCAGCCAATCCTGAACTAGAAGAGACCGAGGAAACTAAGATATTCCAGATGGGAATAATGATCAGCAGCGAAAACAAAACGAGGATCACTGTGTTAAAGAAATAAAACCATTTGTTTTCTTGCGTTCTTCTTTTTATCACTTGTTCACCCCTCCTATAAGATAACTGAGTTGCCATTGTTCAATTTCCGTGTCACACGATCGGTGATGACGAGCAGAATGACTGAAATGATGGCAATTCCTAAACCAACCGCTGTGGCATAGGAGAAATCACCTTGTGTCAGCCCCATTTTATAAACAAATGAGTTGATGACTTCCGATTTGTTCTGGTTTTGCGAGTTCATCAAAACCAATGTTTGGTCTAAGTTGGACCCTAAGATACCGCTCACATTTAAAATCAAATTCAATGAAATGATCGGTGTCAAAAGTGGCAGTGTGATGGTCCGAATCTGAGTCAGCTTAGTCGCACCATCGATCCTTGCTGCTTCATAAAACGTTGGATCGATACGAGACATGCCGGCAAGATACAGAATCGTTCCCCAGCCTACTTCTTTCCATAGGTCAGATAAAACAGCGATCCACCAATACTTATCAGGATCCAATAAATGATTGACTCCTTTATCCATCATGCCTAACGACATTAAGACTTGGTTGATAAACCCATTGGTAGACAGCCATGAAATCATCATGCCTCCTAGGACGATCCAAGAAAAAAAGTGAGGGATGTAGGAAACGGTTTGAATAAATTTCTTCAATTTTCCGTCCCGCATCTCAAAAATCATAATGGCGAGAATAATTGGAATCGCAAAACCTAAGCCTAACTTCATCATACTGATGGCTAACGTATTCCCAACTGCTTCCCAGAAAAAACTGTCGTGTAAAATAATGCGGAAATTCTCTAACCCGACCCATGGCGCGGAGGAAATCGTGTCAATGACCGTATAGTTCTTAAAAGCGATAATGATTCCATAAATCGGAATGTAGTTAAATACGATCATGAATGCTACGCCTGGTAGCACCATCCAATGCAGTTGCCGCTGCCGGTATATCTCTTTCAGCTTACTCATATACAAAAACTCCTTCTGTTTTCGTCTCAATACTCATCCTATCTTTTTATTTTTAGTGAAACGTTTCTACGAATTGATTATAAATCTCGTTTCAAATAATTGCAAGCCTTTACATCATTAAAACTTTATCATTTTTCTTTTGTGGCTTAGCCTGACTTCTCCTGCCAATAAAGATGTTTTTCACAAGATAAACCCTTTAATAGCAATCAAAATCAACTTTTCCATTTATTTCACTTCGATCATTTATTGTTTTGCAAGCTTTCTCTCACTCCGCTGATTTAATATTTCCAGAAAAATCCAATAGAAAAACGTTTCACTAAATCGCAAAAAAAGAGCCCTTCCAAGCAGACCTAGCTATCCGCAGGAGGACCAGCAGGCCAGGTTGTTAGGCATTCAATAATGCTGTTGGCAGAAACGCTCATCAAGAAAAAAGAAGCAGAATTTCTGCCAATGGCTTTTCAATTTTTTTTAAGCTTTCGATTGATTTCCAAAAAATCTGCAACCCGTTGATTCAAAAAAACTGTGACAAACCTTTTGTCACAGCTCACTTTTGGGGACTATTTTATTGAAAAAAGGGTATCATAGCTCTTCAAAATGATTTTCATAACCAAAATGGGTGTAGGCCAGTGTGGTGGCGATCCGTCCTCGCGGGGTTCGTTTCAAAAACCCTCTTTGAATCAGGTAAGGCTCATACATATCTTCCACGGTCTCTGTCTCTTCACCGATATTCACAGATAATGTGCTGAGACCCACAGGACCGCCGCCATATAACTCGATCATCGTTCGAATCAGCTTTTGATCGACATAATCCAATCCAGCATGATCGACTTGCAAAAGCAGTAACGCTTTGTCTGCGATTTGGCGATCAATGACCCCGTCTGCCTGCACTTGTGCAAAATCTCGAACCCGCTTCAACAAGCGGTTAGCGATCCGAGGGGTGCCGCGAGACCGCCGAGCAATCTCAAAGGCTCCTTCTTCCACGATCTCGGTTTGAAAAATATCCGCTGAACGCAAAACGATTTCCTTCAAATCGTGATCTTCATAATACTCCATATGAGAAATGATCCCAAAGCGATCCCTTAATGGGGCTGAAAGCATCCCTGCCCTAGTCGTAGCTCCTACCAAAGTAAATGGCGGCAATGGGAAATGGACAGGATGGGCCGTGGTTCCTTGACCAACCATGATGTCCACAAAAAAATCTTCCATTGCAGAATAGAGCATTTCTTCAGCAACACGGGGCAAGCGATGGATTTCATCGATAAACAAGACATCCCCCGGCTGCAATTCGTTTAAAATTGCAATCAGGTCGCCAGGCTTTTCAATGGCCGGTCCGCTTGTCGTCTTGATGTTGACCGCCATTTCATTGGCGATGACCATGGCCATGGTGGTTTTTCCTAATCCGGGGGGGCCATAAAGCAACACATGGTCCAATGCTTCTTCCCGATTTTTGGCTGCTTGGATATAGATCGACAATTCTTCTTTTACTTTATTTTGACCGATATATTGCGCGAGAAACTGCGGACGCAATGATTTCTCGATCAATTCTTCGATTTCATTCGTTTCCGGTGAAACAATCCGTTCATCCGTCACCTAACTCGCTCCTTATTTTTTCATCATCAATTTCAATGCTTCTCGTAAATACTCATCGGTTGTTTTAGTCGGTTGAGGGGCCAACGCTTTTTCTGCTTTTTTGACTTCTTTTTCACTGTAGCCTAATGCTTTCAATGCTGCTATCGCTTCATCTAAGGCAGGATTCGTCGCAGTGACCGGTGTTGCAGGTTCCTCGCCGACTAATTCCGCAACTTTTCCTTTTAAGTCCAATATCATTTGCTGCGCGGTTTTTTTACCGACGCCCGGGAATTTGGTCAAATAAGTGACATCGCCATTTTCAACAGCTGTGATCAATCCAGCGTGGTCTTCATTCGCCATGATTGCTAAGGCACTTTTCGGACCGATCCCTGAAACACTGATCAGTTTTAAAAATAATTGCTTTCCTTCTAATGTAGAAAACCCGTATAAACTATGGGCATCTTCTCTAATTACTTGATGCAGATAGATCTTTACTTCTTGATTCAACTTACCACTAAATGCATAAGGGTTGCCGAAAGCGACTTGATAGCCAATACCGTGGGTCTCAACAACGATATAAGCTGGAAAGATATCTGTGACTTTTCCTATAATATATTCGTACATAGCCGTTCCTTTCTATCCATCTAACTGTACATACGTTCCCTTTATTGTAGCATAGACGAGTGGACAAAAAAAGAAGCAAGAAAACTTGCTCCTTTACTCAACCAAAGAGGTATATTCGCCATATCCTTGTTCAACCATTTCTTCTAATGGTACGAATCGCAAGGCAGCGGAATTGATGCAGTAACGTAATCCGCCTTTATCTTGGGGACCGTCTGAAAAAACATGGCCTAAATGGGAATCTGCTTCTTTGCTGCGGACTTCGACACGATGCATCCCATGAGAGAAATCTGCTTTTTCTTTGATCTCTTTGCGGTCGATCGGTTTTGAAAAAGAAGGCCAGCCACAACCGGCATCATACTTATCCGTCGAAGCGAATAGCGGTTCGCCGCTGACGATATCCACATAGATCCCTTTTTCATAAAAATCATCATAAGTCCCTGTAAAAGGACGCTCCGTTGCATTTTCTTGTGTGACAGCATATTCGATCGGTGACAATTTTTCTTTCAACTCTTTTTTTGAATCGGACATTTTTCTCACCTGCTTTCTTCCCTTATCTTGCCTTTTTTCCCATCGTTTGTAAACGAACTTGCTTCTTTGTTTAAGGAGAAGGCAGCTCTGGCCACCTTCTGGTAGATTCTGCAAAATGATAAAAAGACGGTTGGTCCTTTGTATAGATTTCTTCTGTGAGAACCGCTTCCGTCAGTTCAGAAAACAAGCCTGCAGCAAAAAAGAAGACTGCCGTTTCCTTGGCATAATAGAACAAACTAGAACCACACTGGCGGCAAAATCCCCGTTGCGCCCCATTAGAAGAGTTATACCGTTGAATCAAGGATTCGCCGGTAAATGTGACTTGCTCACGGGAACAGGCGGCAAGTGCTAAAAAAGGGCCACCGTGAAATTTCTGACACATGGAGCAATGACAGGCAGTCACTTGGGGATCAATAGCCGTTAGCTCAATCGTGACATGTCCACAAAGGCAAGTACCGGATAGCTTCATTTTTCCAGTTCCTCCGGATATTCTTTTAACAACTTGGCAACCGTATTGACAGGAAAACCAACGATCGCATAAAAATCTCCTTGGATCGCTTCAACAAAGACTTTGGCTGCACCTTGAATCCCATAGCCGCCAGCTTTGTCTTGGTATTCCCCTGTTTTCAGATAATCAGCAACCATCTGATCCGTCAACGAGCTAAAGGTTACTTGTGCGGAAACCAATCTTTCCTGCCGTTGACCTTGTTTTTGTAAAACCACCGCTGTATGGACCCAATGAGTCTTTCCGCTCATCTTTTTCAGCATCTGTCTAGCATCGGCCTCATCGACAGGTTTGCCGAAAATCTCCTGGCCAACCACTACGGTAGTATCACTGGCGATCACAAGCTCTGCTGGAAAGTCGGCTGCGACGGCTGCTGCTTTTTCCCGCGCCATTCGCTGCACATAGTCCTCCGGGATTTCTCCAGCTTCTACAGATTCATCAATATCTGCTGGCTGTACGTGAAACCTAGGTACCAATTCTGCTAATAACTCTTTGCGCCGTGGCGACTGCGAAGCTAAAACAATCATTCCATTCCACTCCTTGCACGATGGGGATCTTGGATCCGTTTAAACATTCGTTCCATGTCACTGTTGGTAAAATGGATCAATACTGGGCGACCATGAGGGCAGTTAAAAGGATTCTCACATTTTGCAAGATCCGCCAACAGGATCCGCGCTTGTGCTTCATTCAAGTAATGATTGGCTTTGATCGAACGTTTGCAGCTCATCATGATTGCTGTCGCTTCCCTGAATTTCTTGACACTAACGCTTCCGGTCTCTAGGAGCATATCGATCATTTCACGGATAATACTTTCTTCTTCTCCTGCTGGATACCAAGTGGGGTGCGCTCTTACGATAAAACTGTTGGCGCCAAAATCTTCCAGATGGATCCCAACTTCTTGCAATTTTTCATTTTGTTCCTTCAGCTTGATGGCATCGTTATTGGGGTAATCCAAGACGATCGGTACGAGTAATTCCTGCAAATCATTGGTTACTTCGCCAATTTTTTCCCGATAATATTCATACTTGATCCGTTCTTGGGCTGCATGCTGGTCTACGATGTACAATCCCTCATCACTTTGAGCAAATAGATACGTCCCATGCATTTGACCAAAATATTCTAATTGTGGGAAACGCTGCTTAGCCGGGGTTTCTTCTAATAAGCGATCCACATACTTTGTATAGTTTTGTTGACCGGCATGGACTTCTGGATGAAGTCGCTCTTGCGCCTCTTCTGCATGAGTCTCCAGCAAATTCTGGCTATCATCTGAAAGAAGCGACTCAGATGCCAGTTGATCGGTTTCCTTAACGCTATCCGTCACCGGAGCTGTGGCAGCAAAGGGATCTCGTAAGGGTTTGTTTGGCAAAGTGTCCTCCAAACTATCGAAAAGAGCGGGGTCTTCCACAGAATGCTCTGCAAAAGGCAAGGAACTTTCCCTTTGTTCCGGGATTTCTGGAAGTTTTCCACCTTCCTCCACAGGGTTTTCCACAAAGTTATCCACAGTCTGTTGATAACCTGATGAGGTAACTTGGAATTTGCCTGTTTCCCGATTGAAAGTCAATCCTGAAGAAGTTGTCGGACTTGTTCCCAGATCCAGCTTTGTTTGTTCCACTGGATCCGAGGCGACTTTTTTCTTAAAACGCAGATTATCGGCAGCATTCGGAATCAAATTTTCTTCTCGTAATGCTTCATTGATGGATTTACTGATCAATGCGGTCAATTCTTCTTCTTTTGATAAGCGTACTTCTTGTTTAGTGGGGTGAACATTGACATCCACCAACAATGGATCCATCGTGATCTCCAGTACCGCAATCGGAAAACGTCCCACCATCAATTTTGAACCGTAACCGGCGACGATAGCTTTGTTCAAGGCAAAATTCCGAATGTACCGACCATTGATGATCGTGGATAGATAATTTCGGCTAGCTCGCGTCACTTCCGGCAATGAGACATAACCAGTCAGCTTGAAATCAAGGTCCTCACTGTTGATGGCTAACATCTTTTTGGCTGTTTCAACTCCATAGATTCCGGCAACTGTTTGTTTCAAATCACCACTACCAGTGGTGGTCAGCATCTTATTGCCTTCATGAACCAAACGAAAGGCAATCTCTGGGTGGCTTAACGCGATTCGGTTCACGATATCCCCGATATTGGCCAATTCCGTCTGCAATGTTTTGACATATTTCAAACGCGCAGGGGTATTGTAAAACAGATTTTCAACAGTGATCTTCGTTCCTTGCCGCAAATTTGCCGGTGTATGTTCCTCCACAGCCCCTCCCTTTAATCGAAGGAATGAACCTTGAGGGGCATCTTTGACAGCCGTTTCGATTGTGAGGATCGACACCGAGGCAATACTTGGTAATGCCTCGCCGCGAAACCCTAATGTACGAATCCGAAACAAATCATCTCGGTTATGGATCTTACTGGTGGCATGCCGCTTAAAGGCCGTAACGACATCCTCTTCGGCAATTCCCTCGCCATTATCGATGACTTGGATCTTTCGCAGACCCGCTTCTTCAATAAAGATATCGATCTGCGTGCTGCCGGCATCCACCGCATTTTCTACAAGTTCTTTGACAACAGAGGCTGGCCGTTCCACGACTTCACCGGCAGCGATTTGATTCGCTAGACGTTCAGATAATTCTTGGATCTTGCCCATCTGTTTTCCTTCTTTCTAGATTCGTTTTTGCAATTCATAAAGCTTATTCAACGCATCCATTGGGGTCATTTCTAAGAGATTCAGTTTTTTCAGCTGATCGATGACTCCGACTTCTTCGGTGGATACCTCGCTAAACAATGAAAGCTGCTGTGTTTCTTCTACCACAGGCTTTTCGATTGTTGGTTCATGTTCCTCCAGAGCTTTCAAGATCGTTGCTGCTCGCTGTAACAATTGGCTCGGCAGCCCTGCAATTTTGGCTACATGGATCCCGTAGCTCTTGTCTGCCGGACCATCCATCATTTTATGCAAGAAGACCACTTCGCCATCTTTTTCAACGGCTCCTACATGAATGTTTCGCAATCGTTGTAATTCTTCGTCCAACACCGTCAGTTCGTGATAGTGAGTTGAAAACAGCGTCTTTGCTTTGACTTCTTTGTGGATATATTCGATGATGGCTTGGGCAAGTGCCATCCCATCATAAGTGGCGGTTCCCCGACCTAACTCATCAAACAAAATCAAACTGTTTGGTGTCGCATGCCGCAACGCTTGGTTGGCTTCCATCATTTCCACCATGAAGGTACTTTGTCCTGCAATCAAATCATCACTGGCACCGATCCGGGTAAAGATACGGTCAAAAATCGGCATTTCTGCTGATTGTGCCGGAACAAAACAACCGATTTGGGCCATGATCACTAACAGTGCCAATTGCCGCATATAGGTACTCTTACCTGACATATTTGGTCCGGTGATCAATAAAATATCGGTATCTTCATGCATCACGATGCTATTAGGTATATATTCTTGGTGTCCCAGCACTTTTTCCACAACCGGATGACGGCCGTCAATGATATTCAAGGAGCGTTCTTTTTTCAAAATTGGCCGTACATATTGATAGCGTTCCGCAATTGTCGCAAAGCTTTGCAGCACATCGACGGCGCTGATAGCTTTAGCTAGTTTTTGTAGACGCAGGATACTTTTTTTGACTTCTTCCCGAACTTCCAAAAACAGCTGGTATTCCAGATCCACCGATTTTTCTTCGGCTTCTAAAATCACTGTTTCCAGTTTCTTTAGTTCAGGGGAGATAAAGCGCTCGGCATTCGCTAAGGTCTGTTTCCGTTCATATCGGCCTTCTTCAAGCCCGGCCAGATTTGCTTTGGTGATTTCAATGTAATACCCAAAAACGCGATTGAAGCCAACTTTCAAAGTCTTGATCCCCGTTTCTTGGCGCTCCTTGGCTTCCAGCTCCGCAAGCCACTGCTTGCCGTTGCGCATCGCTTCCCGATACTTGTCTAGCTGCTCATGAAAACCGTCTTTGATGACATTTCCTTCTGTGATCTGCAACGGGGCATCTTCATCGATGGCGCTATCGATCAGAGCCACTAAGTCATCCAGCGGTTCCAATTCCAGCAGCAACTCATTCCATTCTCCCCGGTTGATGCCTTGGATCAGTTGTGCAATCAAAGGAACTTGCTGCAAAGAAGATTTCAGCTGCAAGAGATCCCGACCATTGACATTTCCAAAGGCGACTCGGCCGACTAAACGCTCCATGTCATACACTTTGGTCAGTGCTTCTTGTAAGTCAGCCCGTTCAAAAAAGCTGTCCAGCAAGGATTGGACCATTTCTTGTCGTGCTACGATTTTCTTTGGCTGAATCAATGGACGGTCCAACCATTGTTTCAGCAAACGAGCCCCCATCGCTGTTTTGGTTTCATCCAAGAGCCATAGCAGGGTGCCTTGTTTCTTGCCGGTTCGGATCGAACGACTCAGCTCAAGATTGAATTTCGAGTAATAATCCATTTTCAAGGAATGATCCGGCTGGTATTCCACCGCTTGTTGAATATGCGCCAAGCTGCGTTTTTGCGTGATCGCTAAGTAACTCAACAATTTACCCGTGACCGTTTTTTCCGCTTCCGGCAATCCGCTGGTCAAGAAGCGGAATTCGGCATTTTCTTCATAGGTCTCTTGTTTTGAAAAAACTACACTTAAACGAGTCGTTAACAGTTCTTGCAAGGAATCAGGAATATCGCTGCATAAAACGACTTCTTTTGTTTGCAAGGCGGCAGCTTCATTTAAGACCGCATCTTCGTCTTCCAAAATTGCTGTTTTCAATTCTCCGGTACTCAAGTCTACATAGGCAAAACTGTAGCCTTGGTCTGTTTGCATCACAGCCGTCAAGAAGTTGTTGTCTTTAGCAGACAGCCCTTTGCTATCCATGACAGTCCCCGGGGTGATCAATTGGACAACTTCTCGTTTGACCATCCCTTTGGTGGTTTTAGGGTCTTCGACTTGTTCACAGATGGCGACTTTATAGCCTTGCTCAATCAATGTGTCAATATAATTACTGGCGGCATGGTAAGGGACCCCACACATTGGGATCGGATCTTCCGCATTCTTGTTGCGGCTTGTTAAGGTTAGTTCTAAGATTTGCGCAGCTTTGATCGCATCTTCATTGAACAATTCATAGAAATCTCCCAGACGGTAGAACAAAAAAGCATCTTGGTATTGTGCCTTGATGCTTAAATATTGTTCCATCATGGGAGTGTTTTTAGTTTTCTGAGGCATGTGCTTCTTCCTCCTCGATGGCTTTATTCACTTGCTTTTGGATTTCTGTTGTGACGTAGTGCAGCAGTTCATCTGCTTCCTGCAGTACCTCTCGGTAGGCGACCACTAATGGGTGCTGATCGTATTCTTGCGTCAACTCCGCCACTCGTCGCAACGCATCCTTTTTGGCTTCCGGTTTATCATAATGTTCATACTGAACGATTTCTTTTTGCGTTTGCTTGATGGCTTCTTCTAACGCCTGCAGCTTCGGATTGTTTTGTGCCCGCTGCTGGATCGTATGGAATTCCTGCACCACTGGGTGTTGTGCCAGCAGCTGCTGCAGTTCAGCCAATTCTTGTGCAACTGCGGTTTCTTTTTCTAATGGATCCATGATTCTCCTATTCTGTAAAAGGCCGATCTTCACTGATCTGGATTGGACGAATCGATTTGGCTTTACCCGTCTGCTCATCAATCTCGATCAGACAAGCGGATAAAATTCCCCGGCCGTTCTCAATCACTTCAAAGCGTTGCGGCAATGCTGTCAGGAATTTTTCAATGATTGGTTCTCGCTTCATCCCTAAAATCCCATCATAAGGACCGGTCATCCCGACATCTGACAAATACGCCGTTCCTTGAGGCAAAATTCGCGCATCATTGGTTTGGACATGGGTATGGGTACCGACAACGGCGGAGACCCTTCCATCCAGGTACCAGCCCATGGCTTGTTTTTCGCTAGTTGTTTCCCCATGAAAGTCAACAAAAATAAATGGGGTCCGTTTGCGAGCGATAGCCACTAACTCGTCCATTTTACGAAAAGGATCATCGATGTCGACCATGAAGGAACGAGCTTGCATATTGATGACTGCTAGTTCGATGGCATTAACTTTCACAAAAACCATTCCTGTACCGGGCGTCCCTTCTGGAAAATTCGCCGGCCGAATCATTTTCTTGGCCTCACCGATAAATTCAAAAATATCTCGGTTGTCCCACGTATGGTTTCCTAATGTGATGACATCGACACCATCTTGAAGAAATTTCTTATAGATTTTCCCCGTAATTCCCCGACCCGCAGCCGCGTTCTCGCCATTTGCGATCGTCACTTGCGGACGGTAGGCTTTCTTCAACTTTGGTACGTATTCCGTTAACATATTTCTCCCTAACGAACCAACCACATCTCCAATAAATAATACCCGCACACTTTTTCCTCTTCTCTTTTAACATCTTTCTTTATTATAAGTGTTTTCCACGAGAAAAAAAAGAGCTATTCCCTCTCGCCCTCTTCCTTGGATCAGCCGGCGTTTTGCTTATCGCCCTTGCCTTCGCTCCCTTTAGACCCCATTCCGAAAAAAACTCTCCAAACAACAGCGGTCGTTTGAAGAGTCCTCATTAGCTAGCGACTTGCTTGACGATCGCTACGATTAAGTCCCGGGCTTTTTCCATCGCCTCAACAGTAATAAATTCGTATTGCCCATGGAAATTCTCGCCGCCGGTAAACAAATTCGGCGTGAGGATCCCTTTGTAGGTGATTTTTGAGCCATCGGTGCCCCCACGAAACGGTGCTTCGATGGGGGTGATCCCTAAGTCTGCCATCGCTTGGCGAGCGATGTGGACACTTTGCGGGTTTTCTTTGATTCGATCCCCCATATTGTAGTATTGATCATACAGCTGATAGGTGATTCGCTCCCCATAGCGTTCGTTTAGCGCTTCAATGATCTGCACCATCTTTTCTTTGCGCTTTTGGAAAAGTGTTTGATCGTGATCCCGAATGATATAGGAGAGTTCTGCGTACCCGATATGCCCCGTAAGATTATGAAGCAAATAAAACCCTTGGTACTCTTTTGTTTTTTCTGGAACTTCTTCTGGCGGCAAAGCGGCATCGATCTGGTTGGCGATTTTTAATGCATTGACCAAACGCCCATAAGCAGTCCCCGGGTGCACGCTCGTTCCATTGATTTGGATATCGATCCGAGCAGCATTAAAGGTCTCATATTCCAGATGTCCCACACGGCCACTGTCCATCGTATAGGCAAATGCCACTGGAAAATCGGCTGGATCGAATAAGTCCGCCCCTTGACCAATTTCTTCATCCGGGCCAAAAGCGACCCAGACATCTCCCCGCTCTTGTGGATCAATGGTTTGTAGTATCCGCAATGCATCGATGATTTCGGCGATACCAGCTTTGTCGTCGGCCCCCAGGAGCGTCGTTCCATCTGTGGTGATCAATGTCTCACCTATGTAGTCTTTGAGATTCGGAAACTCAGCCACTGTCATCATGATCCCTAATGCCTCATTTAGGCAGATATCGTTGCCATCATAATTTTCATGGATCTGGGGTTGAATGTTTTCCGCCGCAAAATCAGCAGTATCCACATGGGCAATAAAGCCCACTGCCGTTTTATTCGGATCTCCTGCCAAACGCCCAATCACAAAGCCATTTTTTTCATGGTACAACACATCGCTAAGCCCCATCCCTTGCAGTTGATCCCCCAGTAACAGCGCCAACTCGACTTGACCAGCAGTCGTCGGAATCGTCTTGCTCCGCGCATCGGAGCGGGTATTGATTTTGGCATAGCGCAAAAAATCGTCGATCATCGGTTTGTCCTTCACTTCTGTCACTTCCTTTAAAAAGATATGGGGCGGTGGTCCATTTCATGAATGATTTGGCGGAAATCGACAAATCCTGCATCTAATCCTCGGAGCAATATTTCCGCTGTGCCGATATTTGTGGCCAATGGAATCTCATATACATCGGACAAACGGATCAACGCCGTCACGTCTGGTTCGTGTGGTTGCGCTGCCAAAGGATCTCGTAAGAAAATCACCATATCCAGATCGTCTTCAGAAATCATTGCACCAATCTGTTGATCCCCACCTAAAGGACCTGACTTATAGCGATGGACTGGTAATCCGGTGGCTTCTTGAATCCGTGTTCCTGTCGTTCCTGTGGCGTAGAGTTGATGCTGTGCTAAGATTTCTCGATAAGCAGTAACCAGCTTTACCATCAATTCTTTTTTACGGTCATGAGCGATCAATGCTATTTTCATCTGCATTCCTCCTTTTTGTCTATTGTACCAATTCTTTTAAAAAAAAAGAAACCGTGTCCGTAAGAACAAGACAGGATCTCTGAAGGATTTGCAGATTTTCAGGCAGAAAGGCACAGGTTAATCGTATAAGCAGTACAACAAGCGGAAACAGGCTTGCTAATGAATCGCTTTTAGTCTGTGATTGGGCTTTCTGATGTGTCGATTGCAAAAACATTCAGGATTGTTTGTTTCTTAGGACACCGTTTAGTTATATCAAATCTAGTTCTTTCAACGCTTGCCAGATACCATCGTCATCATTGCTGGTAGTGACTTTGTCTGCAACTGCTTGGATCTCGGGAGCCGCATTGCCCATTGCTACACCAACGCCGGCTGCTTGCAGCATTTCACGGTCATTTTCGCCATCACCAAAGCAAACCACATTCTCTCGGGAAATACCAAGCTGTTGTGCTACTGAAAGGATCGTCGCTGCTTTTGATCCGTCTTTCGGCACGACATCGACACTATTTTCATGCCAACGGACAAAACGTAATTTGCTGTAGCGATCGTCAAAGTAACCTTCGTAATTTTCCCCGTAAAAAGCCAATGCTTGATAGACTTCTTTTTCTTCTGGGAAGTCGATATCCAATTCAGGCACCTGTGCCCCAAATGAACGCATCGCTTCATCCATGATACGAATATTCAAGGAAGACGCCCGTTTTGCCGTATCCATTCCCACAAAAGCTGTATCGATTCCCAAGCCGTTTGCTTCAGCAACGAATGCTTTTAGCTGTTCTTCATCCAATAGCTTTTTGTACACTTGCTGGTGTGCCAAAAATGCAGCCGCACCATTGCATAAAATGTAATTATCAAAAGCGAGGGAGCGGATGATGTCTTTTGCGAGAAAACGACTGCGGCCTGTAGCAACTGTCACGAAATGTCCGGCATTTCTTAACAGCGCCAATGCTTCAATCGTACTTTCCAAAGGTTGCTTGTTCGAATCCAGTAACGTGCCATCAATATCAAAAGCAAAGAATTTCCGATTCATATCCATAAAAAACTAAGACTCTCTTTCTATTAAGAAATAACAAGAATTTTTACTTTTGGAGCAGGTTTACTCCAAAAAGCATACCCTATTCTTAACATAAAAAGTTAGCTATTTCAATAAGTGCCACTGCCCCGAAAAAAATTGCTTCTATTAAATAAAAGTTGTTTTTGTTTTTTTTGCGGCCAAGTTTTCTATGGGGATTGGGTCCAATGAATGCGTGTTTTGGGCTTTATTGCTGCCGAAATCTTCTGTCCCTGCTTTTTTGGCACACATTTGTTGATCTCTTGAATCACAGCCTTCCTGCCCATGTGAAAGGAAAACTACTGAAGGACGATTCGAGCAGCAGACACTCTGTTCTGTTTTTTTCTCTTATTGAGGAATTCCTGTTTTTGTTCCCCAAACTTCATCTGCCACTTCAATGATCAACTGCAGTTTTTTCCATTGGTCTTCTTCCGTCAAAATATTGCCTTCCTCCGTTGAAGCAAATCCGCATTGGGGGCTTAAACTCAACCGTTCTAATGGAACGTATTGACTGGCTTCTTTGATGCGATCAATCAAGGTGTCTTTCGCTTCTAAGGCGCCATCTTTACTTGTTACCAGACCAAGAACAATTTTCTTTTCTTCCGGTAGAAACCGCAATGGCTGGAAATCACCGGAACGCTCATCGTCAAACTCCAAGAAAAAGGCTTCCACATCCTCATGCCCCAATAGTGAATCCGCAACTGGCTCATAGCCTCCCGATGACGCCCAAGTCGAATGGTAATTGCCACGGCAAACATGGGTGGTCACGTGCAGATCTTCAGGCAGATCCACCAGTGCACTGTTATTCAATTCAAGATACAATTCTTGTAATTTTTGTGGGTCATATGCATCATTGGTCCTTGACTGCCAGTAATTTTTGTCCACCAGCATTCCCCACGTACAGTCATCCAATTTTAGATGGCGGCAGCCAAGCGCGTACAAGGCTAAAATCGTTTCCCGATAGGCTTGCCCAATAT
Organism: Enterococcus sp.; assembly: GCF_022711995.1. Taxonomy (GTDB): domain Bacteria; phylum Bacillota; class Bacilli; order Lactobacillales; family Enterococcaceae; genus Enterococcus_D. Next base: position 15,674 of record NZ_JALAHI010000143.1, on the reverse strand, counting down.
CAGCAAACAACGCTTCTCGATCTGGATAAATAGCGTTCACTTTTTCTTCATTACTGTCTCGAACAAGTTCGACAAACAATTGGGCAGGTGCGGGAATACTTTGGCGAACGGGGACCCCATCTGCCTGAGCCGCAACAAACCGGTATTCATCAAACACGGGATGTTCAGGATTGAAGGCAATTTTTCCATTTAATCGCGCCGAGTCTGCTCGGGTTTCTTCCCCATGAAACAAGTATCCTTGATCCATTAGAACATGCTCTACTCCTTGAAAGCCCCAGAAAAAATCCAAATGCCAATAACTACGACGAAATTCACCATCACTGATAAACTTCAAACCAACTTCCTTTTGCTTGGCGACTAACTCACTGATTGTTTGATCCTCGACTTCTTTCAGTTCAGCTTGTGTGATCTTCCCAGCAGCAAAGTCCTCCCTTGCTTGCTTCAACTTCTCCGGGCGCAAAAAACTTCCTACGATTTCATAATGATTGATAGCTTGGCACATGGTTTCTCCTCCTTTTTAGATAAAAAAAAAATCCTTAAGAGATCATCTCTTAAGGATGTAATAAACTTACATGGTACCACCTTAGTTTGCCCCCCTCTTACGAAGAGTGCCTCTACTCCAATGCGACGCTTGTGCGTGATATTGGGATCTTTTTAACGGGGACATCCGTGCACTTCTAAAACCTGCGTTCTCGAAGCACCCACTCAAAAGTCATTTTCAGATTCGCTTTCTTTCACCCTTTTTCAGCTGCCGGGGCTCTCTGTTAGAAATTCCACAGAATCTTACTTTCTTTTTCTACGTGTTTACTTATTGATTTTTAACAAGAATAGCAGAATGATTTTTCGCTGTCAATCATCTTTTACAAAAAAAAAAGAAGCATTGCTGCTTCTCTTAATCCACGTATCTTAATCCACATAGGTTGATTTCGATTGATTGAGCCAAGCATAGCCAAGACCCATGACCAAGCCGCCGCCAATGTAGTTGCCAATAAAAGCAAAGACCAGGTTGTGAATCACGCTGCCCACTGTCATTCCGGCTAAGTGTCCGCCAGATGCCCAGAATGCCAAAGTAAATGCCGGGAAGTTGGCGATGACGTGTTCATAGCCTAAGAAGGCAAAAATAAAGATAATGAAAATGATCGCAGCGACTTTCCCTGCATCATCTTTCATCCGCATACTTACTAAAACCGCTGTGTTCACCACAATATTTGCAAACATTGCTTCAACAAGGATTTGCACAGTTGATTTATCCAGCTTTGCCGTAATCGAAGTCAGCAAAAAATTATCCGCAGGCAACCCTTGGAAAGGTCCCGTTAAGGAAATGATTGAGCCAAAAATGACGCCGCCGATCAAATTAAAAAGCACACAAGTGAACAAAATCTTCAAAGCCAAAGGAACACTCAAACGTTTGCGATAAACGCCAACAGTCATATACAACATATTCGATGTACCTAATTCCGCATTCATATACAAGATCATGACAAGCGACCAACTAAACATAAATGCATACAACATTTTTCCTAGCCCGTGTACAATGTCCTCGCCTTTCATAGCAATTGCAAAAGCAATCGCTGTTCCTAGCGTCAAGAAAAGACATGCCATCATGGCCCGTACAGCATAACGCAAATAACTGCTTTTGATCAAATCAACTTTCTTTTCAATGGAAGAATCAATTTTCTCAAATAATGGGGATACTGGGTTCATTTTTCTGCTCCTTTTAAGGTATGATAATTATGCATAGGATAAATTGCAAAACACCTTCATATTTTAATAACCAACCAACTATTTGTAAAGCATTTTCTGAAAAAACGTAACATTTTATGAAAACATTCATTTATTTTTCAGAATAAATTGATGCAATCTTACCTTGACTTTTGAGACCATTTTATCGTACAATGGTCATTGTGTAAAATAATGCAGCAGGGAAATAACAGCTCGTCACCAGTTCGTTGCCTACAAGGTTCAATTGCGTAACCGCGGCTGCAAAGGTGAAGATTGAAGAACGAACTGCACGGATGTGAATTTTTCAACGGATTATTTTACTCCAAACTATATTTATTGGAGGAACTAAATTATGTCTCGTTATACAGGACCATCATGGAAAATTTCTCGTCGTTTAGGAATTTCTCTTTCAGAAACTGGTAAAGAATTGGCACGTCGCCCTTACGCTCCAGGACAACACGGACCAAACAGCCGTGGCAAAAAATCAGAATACGGTATGCAATTGACTGAAAAACAAAAACTTCGTCATATGTATGGCATGAACGAACGTCAATTCCGTACATTGTTTATCAAAGCAAGCAAAATCAAAGAAGGTAAACACGGTGTTAACTTCATGATCTTGCTAGAACAACGTTTGGATAATGTCGTTTACCGTTTAGGTCTTGCAACTACTCGTCGTCAAGCACGTCAATTAGTAAACCATGGCCATATTTTAGTAGATGGCAAACGTGTAGATATCCCTTCTTACCACGTTGAAGTTGGTCAAGTGATCAGCGTTCGTGAAAAATCACAAAACATCTCAACAATCAAAGATGCAATCGAAGCAACAACTGGTCGTACTGCATTTGTAAGTTTTGATGCTGAAAAATTAGAAGGTTCATTGACTCGTTTACCAGAACGTGATGAATTAACTGCAGAAGTTGACGAAGCACTAGTCGTTGAATTCTACAACCAAAAACTATAAGATGTTTTATCGAAGCTGTGGCAAAAGTCTTGTCACAGCTTTTTTTGTCTAATCGATTCGGCGCTTTATTCAGGAACCGACCGTTCTACAAAAACAGAAAGGTAATTTCCCAAAATTCCTTCTTATTTTGAGGCTGACCCCTGTGGGCACCTTTTTTTAGCAATCAAAAAACTGTGCTGGTTTTCCAAATGAAATACCACACAGTTTGTAATGAATCAAAGGGACAAATCAAATGATATTAACGACAGACTCCCCAGATGATTTTTTTTGGTGGTAATTAAATAGCAGCAAGTCTTTCTGGCGTTTTTTAAAGATGATTTTCCGAATGTTACGGGGAACAAATTTGCGAATATCATCTTCATTGTAGCCAACTTGCAACTTATCACCATCAACGATGATTGGACGTTTCAACAAGTTAGGGTATTGTTCGATCAACGACAATAATTCTTCTAATTTCAGCTCGTCCAAATCGATGTCTAATTTTTGATACACCTTTGAGCGGGTTGAGATAATATCTTCGGTTCCGTTTTTCGTCAAAGAAAGAATTTCCAGTAGTTCATCACTATTCAATGGATCGCTAAAAATGTTTCTTTCTTTGAATGGTAGTTCATTTTCGGTCAACCACATCCGCGCTTTACGACAAGATGTACAACTAGGTGTTGTGTATAGTGAAATCATTGATCATTCTTCCTTTCTAATTTTTCTTCGGATTCTTATTGATTATCTTTGATTTTTTCGATCGTGTCTTGTTTGACGACATCCACGATACGAATGTTGATTTCTTTGATTTCCAACGCAGTCAATCGACCAACTTCTTGCAAAACCACTTCTTGGATCTGGGCAAACAACTGCGGAATATCCTTCCCATAAGCAACAACCACCTCTAAATCAATCGCTACTTGTTCTTTGCCAACTTCGACTTCGATCCCCGATGTGACGTGATTCTGTTGTGCCAAATCATCCGTCATGCCTGAAAGAAATTTTCCATCTGCACTGATCAACCCATCGATCGATGTCAAAGCCACGCCCACGATCGTCTGCAAGACTTTCTCCTCAAATGTCAGAGCATCTGCTGTGCTTGCTTGTTCATTTTCCATCTTTTCACACTCCTTCTGCCAACATTTCTAAAAAAGGACGTTTTTCTAATAAAAGATCAACCAAAACCAACAGCCCTTTACTAGTATCTGAGACGACGAGTATAAATACCCTCCTCTATTAGCATAGAATTTTTTTGTTTTTTTTACAAAGAAAAACACTTGTTACTGGATAAATTATTGCAAATCAATAAAAAGTGTTGTTTTTTTTAACAGAAAAAGCGATCCCAGAAATTATCTGCAATCGCTTCCTAGAGATGGAGGAATACCGCTGTTAAAGACTAGCGCTGATCCAATCCTTTATATTCACGGTCAGAAGACACTTCTTTATAAGCTGGCCGCATGATTTTCTGAGCATTGACTAATTCTTCGATGCGATGCGCAGACCAGCCGACGATGCGGGCAATCGCAAACATCGGTGTGTAAAGTTCCTCTGGCAAGTCCAACATTTTGTAAACAAAGCCACTGAAAAAATCGATATTCGCGCTGACGCCTTTGTATATTTTACGTTTTTGCGCAATGACTTCCGGAGCGATCCGCTCAACCGTTGTATACAGCTGATATTCCTGCCAAGCAGCGGCTCCTTTCTCCTGCGCAAGTTTCGCAACATAGTTTTTAAAGATTGCTGCTCGGGGATCATTGACACTATAGACTGCATGCCCCATGCCATAGATCAATCCCTTATGGTCAAAGGCTTCTTTCGCCAAAATTGCTTCCAGATAGCGGCGGATCGCTGTTTCATCTGTTGAATCCGCCACTTGTTGCTTCAAGTCTGTCATCATTTCCGTTACTTTGATGTTTGCTCCGCCGTGTTTCGGTCCTTTTAATGAACCTAATGCTGCAGCAATCGTCGAATAGGTATCCGTACCACTAGAGGTCACCACGCGAGTCGTAAAGGTCGAATTATTGCCTCCCCCATGTTCCATATGTAAGACTAGTGCCATATCCAACGTCTGGGCTTCTTGAAAACTATAGTCTTTATCGGGGCGCAGCATGGTCAAGATCGTTTCCGCCGTACTTAACTCTTCTGAAGGGCGATGGATATACATGCTTTCCCCTTGATTGTAATGGTTATAAGCATGGTAAGCATAGATGGCCAGTAATGGAAAAACACTGATCAGCATCAAGCTTTGTTCCAAGACATTCTCGATACGGACATCATCTGCTTGGGGATCGTAACTGGCTAATGTTAGAATGCTGCGAGACAAACTATTCATAATGTCTGCAGAGGGTGCTTTCATGATCACGTCACGAACAAAATTCGTCGGAAGTGTCCGTTTGTCCGCCAAAAGCTGACGAAAGCTTCGCAATTCAGTTGAAGTGGGCAATTCACCAAAAAGTAATAAATATGCAATTTCCTCAAAACCAAACCGATTTTCTTCAACAAATCCTGCAACCAGCTGGTTGATATCAATGCCACGATAACGCAGTTCACCACAGGCATCCACGGGCTTTCCTGCAACGATTTTCTCTGGATAAATAGTAGAGATGGTCGTCAAGCCAGCTAAGACCCCTTTCCCATCCAAATCTCTCAATCCGCGTTTGACATCATATTCTGAATAAAGATTCACATCGATTTGATTATGCTCCTGACACAGTGATGAAAGTTGCGCAATTTTCTTTTCTTTTTCTAATCTTTCCACAGCCGTGTTACCTCCTAACATTCTAGCTATCATTGTTAAACGATTGGTTTATTTTTAAATAAAAACTTTTTAACATTATAGCACGATGTTTTTAAAATGAAATGTTTTTCATAATTTTAATTGATTTTTCTTTTTATAATCGTATAATTATTCCTAATAGTTCAATATTGATATTTAAGGAGGATGCACATGAATTGGCACACAACTCTGTACATGGATGAGCAACGCTATACTTTTATGGATTTAGCAAAGGTCGCCGCTGATTTTGACGCTGATTTAAAAAAATTGCCTTATTCGATTCGTGTTTTACTCGAAAGTGTCGCCCGGCACCAAGACGAAGAAATTACTACGGCTTATTTGGCTCACTTGGCCAATTGGAACCCTATTCAGCCAGCTGGCGTTGTCCCTTTTAAACCTGAGCGTGTCGTTTTACAAGATTTCACCGGTGTTCCGGCAGTCGTTGATTTAGCTGCGATGCGAGATGCCATCGTTGCTTTAGGCGGCGCTGCGGATACGATCAATCCGGAGATTCCCGTGACCCTAGTTGTCGATCATTCGGTGCAAGTCGATTGTGCAGGATCTCCTGAAGCAGTGGCTTTCAATACCGCACGTGAATTTGAACGAAACCAAGAACGATACCAATTTCTGAAGTGGGCCCAAAGCTCTTTTGACAACTTTGAAGTCGTACCGCCAGAGACTGGCATCATCCACCAAGTAAATATTGAATCACTATCAGATGTGATCTTAGAAAAGACCATCGCTGGTGAGTCCTTTCTGTTTCCAGATACATTGCAAGGAACAGATTCCCATACGACGATGATCAATGGGTTGGGCGTATTGGGCTGGGGGGTAGGAGGTATTGAAGCCGAAGCAGCGATTTTGGGGGAGCCCTCATTTTTCCCAACTCCAGAAGTTATCGGGGTTTGTTTTGTGAATGAAATGCCTGCTGGTACGACAGCAACGGATTTAGCACTGACTGTTACGGAAGTCTTGCGAAAGGAACAAGTGGTTGGAAAGTTCGTTGAATATTTTGGAACCGGTTATCAACGGTTAAGTTTAGCTGACCGTGCGACTCTTGCCAATATGGCACCGGAATATGGCGCCACTTGCGGTTTTTGCCCCATTGATGAAGAGACCCTCAACTATTTGGCAACCACCGGACGCTCCTCGGAACTGATCGATAAGGTGGCTGCTTATACAAAAGCCAATCATCTCTTTTATGATGCGACAGAGATTCCAGACTACACCAAAACGGTCACTATCGATTTAGCCGAAATACAGCCAGCGTTAGCTGGACCAAAGCGCCCACAGGACCGTATCTTGCTACCGGAAGTTGGCAGTGATTTCGATCGTTCCCTCACGGCAGACAATGGACCAAAAGGCTTTGGGCTTTCGGAGGAGGAATGGCAAAAAAACAGCCAAGTCAATTGGCCAAACGAGCCTGCCGAAACATTGCAGACAGGAGACATTGTGCTAGCAGCGATCACTAGCTGTACGAATACCAGCAATCCTTTCGTGATGCTTTCTGCGGGATTGCTCGCAAAAAAAGCAGTCGAAAAAGGACTGACTGTAGTAAAATCAGTCAAGACATCGTTAGCTCCAGGTTCCCAGATCGTGACTAGCTATTTAACTGCCAGCGGCTTATTGCCTTATCTGGAACAATTAGGCTTCTATTTAGTTGGATATGGGTGTACGACTTGTATCGGCAACTCTGGGCCGCTAGAAGCCCCTGTAGCAGAAGCGATCGAGAATGAAAATTTACTGGTTGCCTCTGTTTTATCTGGAAACCGCAACTTTGAAGGACGGATCCATCCACAGATCAAAGCCAATTATTTAGCTTCTCCTCCACTGGTCGTCGCCTATGCCATCGCTGGAACCATCCGGAAAGATTTGACGAAGGAACCACTAGGTGTTGTGGCAGGACAAGAAATCTTCTTAGCGGATATCTGGCCAAGTAACGAAGAAGTCAATGAGTACATTCAAGCTTATGTGGGACCAGAAGCGTTTCGTGCCGCCTATGCCCATCTATTTGATGCCAATGAACGCTGGAACCGCATCGACACAACAATCAGCGATTGCTATGCTTGGGATGATACGTCAACCTACATTGCCCACCCACCCTATTTTGATGCCTTAACCAAAGAATTGCCTAGACAAACAAGTTTGTCACATTTGAAAGTGTTGGCTAAATTAGGCGATTCTGTAACGACAGATCATATTTCACCTGCTGGCAGTATCGGCTTAGATTCCCCTGCTGGCAAGTTTCTGCAAAGTAAAACGGTCCCTTACCGCGAGTTCAATTCCTTTGGTTCGCGACGAGGCAACCACCACATTATGATGCGGGGAACCTTTGGTAACATTCGCCTGCAGAATCAGCTGGTTCCTGGAAGCAGCGGTGGGATCACCCATTATTTCCCTACAGGAGAAACGATGTCGATCTATGATGCGGCCATGAATTATCAAGAGAATGGACAGTCCTGTATTATTTTGGCCGGTAAGGATTATGGCATGGGCTCTTCCCGGGATTGGGCAGCTAAAGGCACTCAGCTTCTAGGGGTCAAAGTAGTCTTGGCAGAAAGTTTTGAACGAATCCATCGCAGTAATCTGGTGATGATGGGTGTGATTCCTTTAGAATACCTTGCTGGCCAAACCGCCGCTTCCCTAGGTCTTGACGGCTCCGAGTCCTTCTCTATCCAACTGCCTGAAGAGCCGCAGGTCAATCAGCAGATTGATGTAACGGCACAACGCACAGATGGAACAACGATCACTTTTCCAACTCGGTTGCGCTTCGATGCACCAGCGGATATCCGCTACTGGAAACATCAAGGAATCTTACCGATGGTCATTCGTAAAAAAATAGCAGGAGGAACAAATCATGCAATCTAAGACGCTCGTCGCTAGTCCTTCAGTAATCACGATTCCTTACATCCCAGGTGACGGTATCGGTCCAGAAATTTGGGAAGCGGCACAGCCGGTCATTGATGCGGCCTTAAAGCAAGCCTATGGGTCGCAAAGAAAGATTCACTGGCAAGAAGTCTTCGCTGGTGAAAAAGCCTTTAAACACACTGGCGAATGGCTGCCATCAGCTACATTGACAGCCATTCAAGAGGCAAAGCTCGCACTAAAAGGGCCGCTGACTACTCCTATTGGCGAAGGGTTTCGCTCACTGAATGTTACCTTACGCCAAACATTAGATCTCTATGCTTGCGTTCGTCCTGTTCGCTATTTTGCCGGAGTTCCTTCTCCTTTAAAACATCCGGAAAAAACGAATATGGTGATCTTTCGCGAGAATACCGAAGATGTTTATGCAGGAATCGAATTTGAAAAAAATGATCCTACAACGCAACAACTCATTGCGTTGTTGCAAACCCAGTTCCATGTCAAAAACATTCGCTTTCCAGAAAGCAGTGCCATTGGGATCAAACCAATTTCAGAAGAAGGCAGTCGACGATTGATCAGCAGTGCGATCGATTACGCAATTGCTCACCAGTTGCCTTCGGTGACCCTTGTTCATAAGGGCAATATCATGAAATTTACCGAAGGCGGCTTCAAAAAGTGGGGCTATCAATTAGCCGAAACAACTTACGCCGATCAATGTTTCACTATGAACCAATGGGCAGCCATCAAGTCTGAAAAAGGAAGCGAGGCAGCTCAAGCAGCGCTTACGACTGCCCAGCAAGCAGGAAAAGTCATCATCAATGATGTGATCGCAGATAATTTCTTGCAGCAGATCCTTTTGTACCCAGAGAAATTTTCCGTAATTGCTACTTGCAATCTCAATGGGGATTACCTCTCAGATGCATTAGCTGCTCAAGTCGGCGGCATTGGCATCGCTCCTGGAGCAAATATCAATTACACAAGTGGTGCCGCGATTTTTGAAGCAACTCATGGCACGGCTCCTGACATCGTTGGTACAGGGAAAGCCAATCCCTGCTCGATGCTGCTGTCTGCTTGTATGTTATTGGAATATATCCAGTGGGATGAAGCAGCTGAACTTATCACGACAGCTATCGAAACAGCAATCAAGGAAAAGAAAGTAACGGCTGACTTTGCAGCAGTGATGACTGACGCGCATTGCTTGACTACCAAAGCCTTTGGGGATTACCTCGTCACATTGATCAGCCAATAATCACGGCTCTCGTTGCGTTGACTTTGGACAACGCAGCGAGGGCTTGTTTTGTTGAGGACCAATCAGTCCAGAGTTTGAGGGCTTTTTTAATCCCACTCAATCTATTATTGGCGGGTACACTATTGCACGCCTTGAGAAAAAATTCTTGATTTCCTCTTTACTTTTCGTTAACCAAGATTTATACTTTCGTTAACCAACCGTTGGATTATCTGTTAACGAAAGAAGGATTTTATGAGACTAACATTGCGAGAACAAATCTATGCCGCTTTTTTTGCCATTATCATCGCCGGGTTATCCCAATTAACGATTCCATTAGGGCTGATTCCCTTAACAGGACAAACCTTCGCTATTGGTCTGGTAGTCACTTTTCTAGGCTTGCGGACAGGAACTGTGTCGATCATTATTTACTTACTACTGGGACTGATTGGATTACCGGTTTTTGCTGGAGGAACAAGCGGCATCGGTATCTTATTTGGTCCAACCGGCGGCTATCTGATCGGCTTTATTTTTAATGGACTCTTAACAGGGAAACTCTTGGAAAAAGACAGTACAAGCTATGTGAGAGGCATCTTAGCAAATATCGCCGGGGCACTAGCGACTTTGGTTTTTGGCACCCTTTGGTTAAAATGGAGTACCGGAATGGCTTGGGTTGGGGCAATCAATGGCGGTTTCCTGCTCTTTCTTCTGCCTGGTGTAATCAAAGCCGTTGCAGCAGCTTATTTAGGCATTTTTTTAAGGAAAAAAATGCAGATACAAACAAAGAGGCCAGAACAGTCGGAGTAACCCCCGAGAAAGAAGCAAGAAGCCAGGGAAATTATTTTGTAAATTTTTGTGTATGTCGACTTATTTCTAGTTGCTTCTGCTCTCGCCGTTGATATGTACTTAGAGCGGGACTGTGGCATAAGACTCCTACAAGTTATCCGAACAGTAACTATTATTGCTCCTCGTCGCAAAAGTCAGAGGAATCTATCGCAATAAAATATGATTCGGTTTCACTTGTTGGATGATGACTTATGTCACAATCCCGCTCTACTTTTCATTAGTGTATAGGGACTTCAATAGTTGATCCATGTGATGGCTTGTTGGAGTTCGTCTTTTAGATGGGCGGCTTTATACTGATCAAAGGCGGCCTGATTTGCGCGTAAAAGCCCTCGCAGCTTTGTTGGCTGAAAATTTTCTGCCAACTGATTTTCCAGAACAAATCGCCGTGTCAACTGCCATTCATAGTAATAGCCCAAAGGTCGACAGCTATAAATCGTCTGCCCAATCACTTGATCTTCAAACCGGCGATGGGTATGGCCAAAGACCACTTGACGCACATTGTCCATCTCATCAATGACTGCGCCAAATTCCGGTGAACCTAGAAATGCGTTCAAATGATTCCAACGAATGTACTTCCCTGTTTGCTTGACGATAAACGCAGCTTTTGGAACAAAATGAGTCGCGACGATGATCTCTTTTTCTGAAGGAAGCCCCTGCAATGTCTGCCGCAGTCGTTGATTGATCTGATGACTGATTTTGGGATCGGTCCCGGTTCGCTGAATCATCCGATCATACCAAAAAAGCTGCTTGAGACGAAGGATTTCTTCTGGGCTTTGCAAGTCGGAATAGCCGTAATCATACCAGCCGTTGACACCTAACAAGAGAGTGTTTTCCGATAAAGCGACGGTTTGAAAGTTCAAGAAAGCTGGATCCGGATACGTTTCGATTAAGTCTGCTGGCAAATCAGCCATCTCATGATTTCCCCAGTGAAAAGTAGTGGGCAGCTGTTTTTGAAAAAAAGCAACAACCGCCTTGGCTGTCGCCACTTTATTCGCCATATCGCCGGCTAAATGCAGGTGTGTCGCCTGATTGGCTGTTAGCAGTTCAGCGATCAGCTGCAATTCTGTTTCACTGAAATGGTTGATATCCACATGCAAATCGCTGATAACGGCTAATTTTCCCATATCAGCTTCCTGCCACCGGTTTGTCCATCCGCAATAATTGAACATTCGATGCCAACAGACCACTATCAGCAGTCAGCTGTAACCGTTGATACGCTGGATCTACTACCAGACGGGTTTGTTCTTCCAAATACATTGCTGCGCCTTGTTTTAACCAAACCGTTCCAACGGCTGTCTCCAGTTTGGTGTCATAAATCGACAAGCCTTCTTCCGGATAATCCGCTGGTACAAGAATCAAGCGAAAGCTAATATCTAAGCGACACGAGATTGCTGTAGTGGAAAAAGGCCCCACACCATCTTCAAAATCAAGATAGATGCGATCCTGCGCCTGTTTGATCTCTGAAATTTTTGCTATTGCTGCTGGTGCCATATCAATTGTTATTGCCATATCCATTCTCCTTTACATAATTCGTTTTTGCCATTCCTCACGAGTGATTCCCCGCATAACTTCATCCACGATTTGCCCCCGAAATTTTCGAGCCGCAGGAATTTGTGCTTCCACTTTCATGCCGATTTTTTCCATTACACGTCCGGAACGATGATTCCGCTGATCGTGAAGCGCATAGATGCGAACCAACTCTAATTCTTCAAACCCCAAATACAAAAGCATGCTGGCAGCTTCTGGGACAATCCCTTGCCCCCAAAATGCCTTATTTAACGTATATCCTAACTCTGCGACTTCCTTTATCGGATCGACCCGTAGATCAATGGTGCCGATCATTTTGCCGTTTCCTTTCTCCTCGATAGCATATTTTCCTAATGGCGCTGCTAGAAAATAGGTGGCGATCGCTACTTTCGTGTCTGCCAGCGAGCGATGTGTCGGAAAGACGAATTCCGTCGTCTCTTCATCTTTTGCATACTCAAATAAATCTTCGGCATCGGCCATCGTCACAGGACGCAACCATAATCGCGGCGTTTCGATTTGCTGGTTTTCTGCTAAGACCAACAAGTGATTCTTTTTGATTTCCATGTCTATCCCTGCTTTCTTTCTGATTATCCCCGGATACCTGAGCACCTCAGATCGGCGCTTTCTTTTTTGTGCTATAATAGAATACAAGAAAACGCTTAGGAGGATTTTCAATGTCCGATGAATTGGAGAAACGCCTAGATACAGGAATGTATGGAACGCCTCGTATCAATCCAGATGAACAAAGAAAATACTTGGGCACGTTTCGAGAACGTTGCTATCTAAGTATGACGGTAGCAGAAATGAAGAAAAAGGACAACCAAGAAACGTTACAGTCGGTTCTGCCTAACTACCAAGGGGCCCTGATTTTGATCAATGGCAAGCTGTCTGAATCGCTTCAAACCACCTTTATCTCATTAGTCACTAAACAACAGTTGGATTTTCGGATCGTCACTGATGCCCAAACGGCGGATCCTGAAAGCATTGGCTTACTGATCGTTGCCAATGAAGCAGTCAACGAAAAGGTGATCGACATTGAGGAGAAGTATCCGAAGACGGCTTCCACAGAAGAAACAGGTAAAGAGAAGAAGCCTTTCTGGGAACGATTCTTCCGTTAAGATATGCCATCGCCTTATTTCCACTGATTCAGTCGTTACCCATACATCCGCAAAAGGAGCTGCGACAAACGCCTTGTCACAGCTCCTTTTTTTGAACAAGCAGTTAAAAACAGCTTCTTTAGAAATCAGCCCATCCCTCACAAAAATTTGAGAAGCAATTATCAGAAATTCCGGCTTATTTCATGAAATTGACCACTGCACAACCTCTCCTAATTGAAGGATCGATTAGACGAATCGTTCTGGGAAAAGCAGTTTGAGAACGGACATAGTCAAACGACGGCTTTTTCCTTGGTAAGGGTAAATATGCATATGCATGGCGGGATTGAAATTTGCTTCAATAATGCCATAGGCGCCTGCATCAGTAGCCGGCTTCTCCTTATCCGGAATAATCAGATCAATGCCGCTAATCCGCGCCTGTAATGCGGTAACAGCATCCGCGGCGACTTTTTTGTAATCGTCACTAAACTGATCCGTGACATCGATGGAGTCCCCTCCCGTACTAATATTGGAGTTCTCCCGCAAATAAACGATCTGGCCTTCTGCAGGGACAGAATCGATATGAAACCCTTGTTCTTTCAACATCAACTGCTCCAATTCACCTAATTGGATCTTCTCCAACGGCGTGCGGTGATGGGTCCCCCGCAATGGGTCTGTATTTTTGGCAGCGACTAATTCTTTGATCGTCTGCTGCCCATCTCCGACAACGTTCGCAGGTATACGCAGCAGAATGGCTTCGACTCGGCCGTCAATCACAAAGAAGCGATACTCGGTTCCTGCAAGAAAAGCCTCGACTAAAATCGACTGATCTTCAGCAAAAGCCAAGCGAACAGCAGCCTGATAATCCTCAAAAGAAGCGCCATCTTTAAAAATCGAGATCCCAATCCCATAATTCGTTGTCTTTGGTTTGACGACAAAGCCTTGATCCGCAAACTGCGGATAAGCTGCCAGTGCGGTTTCTAACGTCGCAAATTCCGCGCCTGCCGGTACCCGAAACCCATTTGCAGCCAAAATCTTTTTTGTGACTGTTTTATTCGCCATGATCAATGGAACGATATACTGATCCTTGCTAGTCATATTGGCGTTTTTTACATATTCCACTTGCTCATCGCTGGATAACTTCAAAAACTGATCGGATTCATCTAGCACTTCAACATGGATCCCTTTTTGAATTGCATCAAACATTAAAATTTGTGTGGACAATTCCATATTCGTAAAACCTGCTAATTGATACGGTTTCTCCCACGCCTTTTGATGGTAGGACACCCCAAGTTCAGTTGCCACTTGCGCTTGACTTGAAGTACTACTCAATTGGTATAAACGACCGGAAAACGTTTTGGTAGGATCTTCCAACATTGGCAGCAGTTGATCCAATAGCGGCATCGCTGGCGCAGCGATTTCCTTGGCAAAGGCAAGCAACTCGTTTGCAATGCTTTGCGCCTCTTTTCGATAGACTGTTTGAGCCAGTGGATGCTCCAAAGCAACTTGATTGTTTTTGCGATTTCCTTCTTCGACCCAAGCATCCGCGTCAGCGCCTTCCTCTTTTGTTGATAAATACAACAAGAAAAGATGTAAAAACTCGACTTGATCTTGGGAAATACCATACATTTCAAAAGGATTGATATCGATATTGCGCAATTCAATATAACGAATCCCTGCCATGGCTAAGTCAGCAACTTTCTGTCCGCCCCGAAGACGAACCGGTGCATAAAATTCCTTTTCTTCCGAGAGTTTCCCCGTCTCGACCAACTCTGCAATATCCGCCAAATAAGTCTCCAAAGAAGCATAAGACACGTTGACGTCCTCATGATTCGTATAGCCGTAATGACTGTTACGAATGCTGCGAACAGGTTCTTGCGGCCCAGAACCTGCCATAAAATAATTGGCTTCTGTTTGCGGTGTCGCACCGAAGAAATAAGTCAAAAACCAGCGGTAATGCAAGTAATTACGGGTGACTTTCAAATAAAGTTCGGTTTTAAACCTGCGATAATCGGTTTCTTCTGACTTAGCAAATAGCTTTCGCAAAAAGTCATCGCCAAATTCAAAATTGAAGTGAATCCCACTGACCATCTGCTTCCGACGACCATACGTCCTTGCCAAAAAGCGGCGATAAAGGACATCTTCAAAGCGATCCAGCTTCGCAATGACGATATCTTCTTCTTTCTCCGGCAATGCAGGCGGCATACTCAATGGCCACAGCATTTCCTCCGGGGCCAGCGAACGGTAAGCAACATCGTGGATCGCTGCGAGGTAGCGAAACAATTCTTCTGAACTCTCCGCAACTGGCGTAATCAACTCTAACTGATTTTCAGCAAAGTCGGTTTGGATATAAGGATGAAAACTACGATTTCCTAGCGTTTCCGGGTGGTCTGTTCCAGCGAAACTGCCGTCTAAACGTGCACGCTGTGCTTCTCGTTCGATTCCGTAACGTCCATTGAATAAGTAAGGACGCAGTTCTTCTTGTATAAAAAGTGATCTTAGTGTCATATCATTGCCCTCTTTGTCTTAGATTCTTCCTTATTATAGTCAAATTTCCCGCAAAAAAGAATGAAATTGTCCAATTCTCATGTTTAGTTTTTTAAAAATTACCAAGTTTTTACAAATTACTTGAATAAATTTGATATTTGACCTGTAAATAAAGTATACTTGCTATATAAT
>NZ_JALAHI010000142.1 GCF_022711995.1 Enterococcus sp. | reverse complement strand
GGTGATGACTTATGTCACAGTTCCTAGTATTGCTTCTGCGGTGCGGTGGCTCCTCGTCGCAAAAGTCCGAGGAATCTATCGCAATAGCATATGATTCGGGTTAACTTGTTGGGTGATGACTTATGTCACAGTCCCTAGTATTGCTTCTGCGGTGCAGTGGCTCCTCGTTGCAAAAGTCCGAGGAATCTATAGCAATAGCATATGATTCGGATTAACTTGTTGGGTGATGACTTATGTCGCAGTCCCTTTTTTGTGATGAGCATCAATAAATTTTTTTGGTAAAGTATTTCAGAATCAAAGGTGAAATCAGTGTGCTTAATAAGACGACGATCACCAATGGCGAATAAAGTGCTGGTGTAATCAAGTTATTTTGTTGCCCGATTTGTAAGATGATCAGAGCCATTTCACCACGAGAAATCATCCCGGCACCGACCATCCAAGCACTGTTATTAGAGAACTTAGCGATCTTACCGCCAGCAAAGCCTCCGACAAGTTTGGTCAAAATTGCCACGATTGTAAAGGCTAAGATGAAGAATAATTGCTCATTCAACAAGGAGAAATCAACTTCAAGACCAACACTGACAAAGAATACCGGAATAAACACGGCATACCCCAATGCTTCCACACTATGCTCAACTTCTGCTTTAACTTTGGTTTGGCTGACTGCGATGCCGGCGAAGAAGGCACCAATCACTGAGCTTAAACCGACCAAATCAGCGAGATAAGCCATTCCTAAACAAATGATCAGTGACATAATGATGACTGATGCATTGGCAAAGAGTTTTTCTGCTAAAGACAGCAAGAATGGCGCAATCCATTTCACCAGTAGAAAGATCAAAACAAAATAAATCAGTTCGACAAGCAGCGTAACCGGCAACGGTGTGCTTTGTGTGCCAGATCCTCCCAAAAAGGAAAGGCTGAGGCTTAATACCAAGACGACTAAAATATCGTCGACGACTGAAGCACCTAAAATCGTGGAACCTTCTTTGGTATTCACAACATTTAATTCTTTAAGCACTTCCACAGAGATGCTGACAGAAGTAGCCGCTAGAACGATCCCAAAAAAGAAGGCCTCCGTTCCGCTGCTCTGGAATCCGACACCTGTGAGATAGCCGAACAGCATCGGGAAGAGGATCCCTAGGACCGCTACAAACATTCCCGGGCGAAAATAGCGTTTCAGCAATGAAATGTCACTTTCCAAACCGGCTAAAAACATTAACAAAATAACACCGATCTCGGAAAAATCGTGAACTAAGATGTCTGGATGGACCCAATTAAGTCCTGCACCTCCTAATAAAATACCTGCCAATAATTGCCCAATCACAGCAGGAACGCCAATCCGTCTGGCGATATGAGAGAAAATTGTGGTTGTTAGGAGGATCAGGCATAAGATACCTACAAATTCCATTAAATTCATCCTTCTTTCTTTCAAATAATCATATCTAGTATAGCATGTAACCTGCAATCTTGGCGCGAGTAAGCATTGAAGGATGATTTTTCTATTAAAAGAGCAGAGAAAAAGAACGCAGGCAGCGGAGGTCTCTTTTAATAACACTCTACTGTCTGCGAAAGCTATATGTTAATTGTTTTTTGATCAATGCTCATTCAGCCATGCACTTAGACGGGCGAAAACCATTTGGACTTGTTCGTTGTCTGTTTCTTTCAAGAAATCATGAGGGAGATCATAGACGGCTGTAAATTTACTTCCTGGTATTTTTTTTAATGCCTTACTGTAGCGAAAGGGCACTTCTTCATCGGTACTGCTGGCTGTACTAAAAACTGGCGGGAAGTGTTGCAGTTCTTCTGCTGTGAGTGCATAATCAGCTAGCCGATCGGAGGAAATGCCATATACTTCGGTCAATGTTTGTTGCTGAAGGGCATAGATATAAAATAGATAACGCTGAAACTGGGGATCGTCCCATACTTTCTCCTTCAACTCAATTTTTGGCAAAAGGGATTCAGCTAATGGCGGCTGATTGGTCTGTCGAGAAGTGTTAATAAAAGCAAAGTCTGTATAGCCGTAAAAATTGATCAGGGATTCTGGCATAGCCAGTCCTGCAGCAAGGATTCTTTTCGTTAAAGCCAGCATCAGATACCCTCCCGCTGAGCGACCGCAGATTCGATAAGGGCGATCCTTGATGATCTTCTCTTTTAGTTCCAAGAAATTTTCCCAGGCAGTGTCAATGATTTCCGAAAGAGAACTGTTGGGTGCCAACAAATAATCCATAGATAAGATCGTATAGTTGTGTTCATGAAACAAATCGATCAATGGGCTGGGAATGTCTTGCCGACTGCCGTAGACGAAACCCCCACCGTGAAAGTAAAGCAAATAGGCTTCTTCCTCAGTTGCAGGATAGAGACTAACAGTGGCCCCGGTGGATAGCGAATAATCGGTTTTCATTTATAAACGACTCCTTTTCTTCAGTTCTAACAGATACGTACCGATTTCATAATTGACCAACTGGATAGGATTTGTCAAATCAATCTCCAACAATTGTTCGATTTTGTTGAGACGATAGCGAATCGTTTTTGAATGCAAAAAGAGAGTCTCAGCCGTTTTCTTATAGTTTCGATTATTGATAAAGAAAGTATAGAAAGTAGTGAATAGCTCTTCATCTGCTTCCGACAGTTGGTACAGCTTTGGAGGAATACTTTGCTGCAGTCGTTCCAGCTGGTTTTCTTTGATAAAGGAGCTAAAGATCCCCAAATCATTGTACGTTAAGATCGGACCGAGATAAAACTGCCGATTGAAACGAATGGCATCAAGGCACTGGGGCAAGATTTCCTTGATATGCTCTTTTGTAAAAGTCTGACTGACCGCCAAACAAGTAGATTCTTCCGCTAAGAAAGAGACTTCAAATTGTTTTTCCAGACTCTTTTTGGTGATTTCTTGAGGGAGCTGCTGAAAGTTATAAAGAATGACGAAATAGTTGTGATGTTCAAAAAAGACATGTGCTGTTTTCAATGCTCGTAATTTCTGGAGAACTCTGGTTTTCCGTTGCTTGTCTTTAAAGGTATTTGAAGCAAAAGCAATTCCTTGATAATACTCATAGTGGTCTAGCTGTGCTTCTTGCAGCAAACTCGTTAATTCCTCGATATTGTTTGGGGTACTCTGTAAGATCGCTTCGGCAAGATTGTTCATCCGATTGTAGCGCTCTTTTTTTAGCAAGTATTCCATCTGTAGCCGCTCATAGATGACATCTATCACGTTCTCGATGATCATGATTTTGGCTTCAGGTATTTGAGAATCCTTTTGATAAACGATCAATGTACATAAATCATTGAAGGGGTTGATGATATCCACTTTGATTGCAGTGACATACTGATTGTTCTCATGGGAAAAAAGTTCAAGATACTCATAGTGGTTTTTTGTGAATTCGATGGTTTTCATCGGTTCACTTTTTGTGACCACATAATTCTTAAAGGATTGACCGATCGCAACTTGCACATCCAAATGAGGAATGCGTAATGAACAAGGTTTTTCGATCAACTGAAAAAATTCTTGCATGATTTGCTCAAAAGAAGAATAGTTGCGTTCGACCTTCATGAAACGTTGACGGACTTCATAATAGGTGCGTAAAAGATGGGTTTGATGATTTAACAGCGGTTCATATACCGCCAGCATAATGGCTTCGTAACTGACATCTTGTTGGACTTTGATCAGCGGAATTTGATAGTCAAAACTAAGTGCGATGATCCACTCTGGAATCATTGGAATCAGACGATCCACTTTGACGACTAAGCCACTGACACCAATCTGCTGCATTTTTTCAAAAAAAACACGAGACTGATCCATGGAAAGATCTGTGAAGGCATAGAATGAAGTCAAAATCAACTGATCTTTTTTGCTCCATTTTTCGATGTCGATGGCTTCAAGTACCATGACCGAGGCCACCGGATTCGTTAAGCCAATCGTTCCTGTCAGTACCTTGCTATGTTTAAAAAGCGGCAGTTCAATCAATTCGTTTAATTGCATAAGATACTCCTTTTTCCCCTTTTGGATAAAAAGTATAGCATTTTTTTAGACTTTTATCCAATGAAAACGCAAACAAGCCGCGTTAGAATAAAAATATAAACAAAGGAGGAGAATACATGTTAAACACAGTGATCTTAAAGAACAACTATCAAGACTCGATCAACTTAATGTTATTGACAAATACGATCAATGGTCTTGATGGCGTAGCAATGAGTCAGATCATGATGGGGACAGATGCCAACAAAGATATTTTAAACAACACAGGCTTGCTGACATCTGAAGCAGAAGCGGCTTCCCCTAATGACATGATGATTGTTGTCGACAGTCAAGATGAGAAAATCATGGACGCGGTTTTACCAGCGATCGATGCCTTTTTAGCCGATCTTTCCGCTAAAGGAGATGACAAAGAGAAACCCGCTGCCGCTTCTTGGCAAGAAGCACTGACTGCTTTGCCCGACGCCAATGTGGCATTGTTCAGTATCCCGGGAGAATATGGCGCAGCTGAAATGGAGAAGGCCTTGAAAAATGGTCTGCATGTTTTCTCGTTTACGGACAACGTAGCGATTGAAGATGAAGTTCGCTTGAAGAAATTAGCGCATGAAAAAGGATTATTGATGATGGGACCAGACTGCGGAACCGGGATCATTTCTAGTATCCCGATTGCCTTCACCAATGTGGTTTCACCAGGCAATATTGGAGTTGTGGGCGCTTCTGGAACTGGGATTCAAGAAGTCACAACAATCATCGATCGTCTCGGTGGCGGTGTGGTGCATGCGATCGGAACTGGTGGTCGGGACCTTAGTGATAAGGTAGGCGCCATCACTGTGAAAGATGCGATCGTCGCGTTAGAAAACCATGAACCAACCGATGTGATTTGTGTTATCTCGAAGCCACCTGCAAAAGAAGTGCGGGATGAAGTGGTTCAATTGCTGCAAAGTATCAGCAAGCCAGTCGTTGCTATTTTCTTAGGCGAAAAACCTGAAGCCCATGAAGGAAAAGTTTACTTGGCACACACATTGGAAGAAACTGCCCAAATCGCTGTTGATTTAGCAAATGAAGAAGCAGTCAAACGCAATTACTTTACAAAATTGGCGAAACCAGACGTCCCTGTTTTGGAAAAAAACAAAGTTGTTAAAGGCCTTTATTCCGGCGGTACATTAGCAGCAGAAGCAGGCATGTTGATCTCGGAAGCATTGAACTTAGAAGGATTAGTCAAACAAGAAGGATACATTTTGCATTCTCACGGCTACGATGTGATTGACTTAGGGGATGACATTTATACCCAAGGAAAACCCCATCCAATGATCGATCCTGAAGTCCGCATCCAAAAAATCGAAGAGTACGCAGAGGATGAACAAACCGGGATTATTTTATTCGACGTGGTTTTGGGTTATGGTGCCCATGAAGATATGGTCGGAGCATTGCTACCTGCTATCGAAGCGGCACAAGCAACAGCAAAAACAGCTGGACGTGATCTTTACTTCGTGGCGACAGTCTGCGGAACTACGAAAGATCCGCAAAATTATCAAGATGCCGTCGATCGCTTGAAAGCAGCCGGGGTTTATGTGGCAGAAAGCAACGCCAAAGCGGTTCAACTAGCACTCTTGTTAAAAGGTGTCGAAATGTCAGAAGCAGATAAATCGGTGGAAGACTATACAGGCACAACGATTGACGTACCTGCTGTTAGTGAGAAAGTGATGGAATTATTGACGACAAAACCACGAATCATCAATGTTGGTTTGCAAAGCTTTAATGAATCGATCTTGCAATACGGTGGTCAAACGGAGCAATTCAACTGGCGTCCTCGAGCCGGAGGCAACAAGAAAATGATTCGCATTCTGGATGCACTGGAAGATTTTGAGGATCAAATTGCCGCTGACAATCAAGAAGTGACAGACAAAATCAAGAATGCGCAACCTTTCTTGATCGATGTGGTACCAGCTAAAACAGTGATTGCTGAACTAAATGAGTCCCAAAAGACGTTATTGCATGCTGGACCTCCAATCGAGTGGTCAGAAATGACTGGACCGATGCAAGGTTCTTGTATTGGCGCGGCGTTATTTGAACGATGGGCAACGAATGAAGAAGACGCACGCCGATTGCTGGAAAGCGGAGAAGTTCGTTTCATGCCTTGTCACCATGTCCAAGCCGTTGGCCCGATGGGTGGCATCACTTCTGCAAACATGCCGGTTTTTGTGGTTGAAAATCGTCTGACAGGAAATCGTGCTTACTGTATTTTGAACGAAGGTATTGGGAAGGTATTACGTTTTGGTGCTTATTCCCAAGAAGTCATCGATCGCTTGGATTGGATCAAAGATGTTTTAGGACCAACGATCGCTAAAGCATTGCAATTAACAGAAGAAGGCATCAATTTGAATGTCTTGATCGCTCGTTCGATCACGATGGGGGATGAATTCCATCAACGGAACATTGCGGCTTCATTGAACTTCTTGAAAGAGATTTCGCCACTGATCATTCAAACAGATATTCCCGAAGATCAAAAGTATGAAGTGATCAAGTTCTTAGCAGATACTGATCAGTTCTTCTTGAACATCATGATGGCTACCGGCAAAGCAATCGTTGACGGCGCTCGTGCAGAAACAAAAGGGACCGTAGTGACAACGATGACCCGTAACGGTGTCAACTTCGGGATCCGTATCGCAGAAACTGAAGACCAATGGCACATTGCACCGGTCAATACGCCAAAAGGTCTGTACTTTACCGGCTTTACTGAAGCAGACGGTAATCCGGACATTGGCGACAGTGCCATTACAGAAACAGTCGGCGTTGGAGCAATGGCAATGGTTGCTGCGCCAGGTGTTACCCGTTTTGTTGGGGCCGGTGGTTTTGAAGATGCCTTGGCAACATCAAATGAAATGGCAAAAATTTGTCTGGGACACAATTCGACATTCTCGATCCCAACATGGGACTTCCAAGGAACTTGTTTAGGAATCGATATTCGGAAAGTCGTTGAAACAGGGATCACACCAGTGATCAATACCGGGATCGCCCACAAAAAAGCAGGCGTCGGACAAGTGGGTGCAGGAACGGTTCGAGCACCGCTAGGCTGTTTTGAAAATGCATTGACTGCTTATGCGAAGAAACTAGGGATCGACGTTGACTGAAAAAATTATTGCCAGTGATTACCTGTTTCCGATTCAGCAATTTGGTCGGACAGGGAAAATCCATAGCGTATTTGATCGTTCATTTAATATTCAAGTCAATGATCAGTTGATCAATATCAATCATTACCGCAGTTATCTGGCGGGATTTGGGATGTATCTACCTGAAGAACAATTTCAGGCAATCATGCCTTATGTAGAGTTGGGAAATTTAGTCAAGATACGCAGTCATGGGTTGACGTTTTACAGTACCAAAGGAACGATTGATTTGCCTTTGACAGATGTTACTTTGGTTTCGCTGCAAGTGAAGAAGCTTTCCTTCACTGCGGCGGAGCTAAAAGGATTAAAAGAAATACTGATCAAGCAAAATTTAGCAGAAAAAATTGGTCTTCCTTTAGAAAAGCGCGCCTTAGAAATTTTTGAAGCGTTACGGCATCCTGAGCCGGATTGGCAACAAGTGGTTGCTTATTTGATTGGTCGAGGAAAAGGATTGACACCAAGCGGAGACGATCTATTAGTCGCTTATCAAGCCATGCTTTATGCCTGTGATCAACCAGCTGAGAAGTTGGCAGCTGCTCTTTCGATCTCTTTGTCTACCACGGATGTCAGTAAAGCCTATATTTCCGCCTCTATCAAGGGTTATGTCAACTCATTGATCTATCGATTATTGACTGATTTGAAAAGCCAAGATCAGCAGCTGATCGAAAAAGATGTGAAAAATGTCATGAAAATCGGTCATTCATCAGGCATTGATCTGTGTTTTGGCATGCTGCTAGCATTGGAATCAATCACATTAGAATAGAAAAGAGGAGAAAACATGGAATCGATCAACCAGCGAACAGCTGAAAAAGTAAATAGCAATTATTGGAAAAAAGTTGTCGCCATTTTCTTCGTGGGCTGGATCTTAATGTATGCCACGAGGACGATTTTCAATCCGATCATGGGTGTGATCGGAGAACAATTTAATTTAAGCAACACCCAACTAGGCCTAGCAAATAGTATCTTCTTCTTGACCTATGCCATCGCCCAAATTCCTTTTGGGATCGTTGGGGACAAAATTGGACGGAAGTTAGTGATTGCCATTGGGTTTGTACTGCTGGCAGCGACTACTTACTTCAGTGGATTAGCTACCAGTTTTGTCTTATTCTTAGTGATTCGCGCCCTTGCCGGGATTGGTCAAGGGGCATATTATGGCCCTCAGTATGCGTTATCAACTGAAGCCATTCCAGACAATAAGCGGACGGTAGGGAATGCGATTATCAATAGCGGGATGGCCTTTGGGACTTCTGGTGGGTATCTCTTGTCCAGCAAACTTGTTTTGGATAACGGTGAGCATTGGAGCAAACCATTCTTTATTATGGCGATCCCAACACTGATCCTCGGTATTTTGTTCTACACGGTTTTGAAAGAAAAAGTCATCCGTCCTGAAGATGAAGAAAAAGTGATAAAAGAAGAGGGACCTAAAGAAAAAATCTCTCTCAAACAAATTTTTTCTAATCGGAACTTAGTGGCTGCCTTTATCTTATGTTTTACAAGTATCTATGCCAATTTCGTTATTATTACTTGGCTACCACAATTCTTGATCGCAGAACGGGGATTCGAAGGAGCAAGTGTTGGATTTATTGCTTCGCTGGTCCCATGGGCTTCCATTCCAGGAGCATTGATCTTTGCCCGATTGAATGACAAAACCGGAGCAACGAAAAAACTGGTGTATTTCTTGGTACCTCTTGCCACACTTTCTGTTTTTGCGATTGCCTTTGTTACAGACCGCACGATATTGATTGCTGTGTTGATTCTGTATGGATTGACAGGCAAGCTTGCCTTGGATCCAATCGTAGTGACATTTGTTACGAAAAATGCACCAGCCGGAGCATTAGGTACGACGCTGAGTGCTTATAACTTCATCGGGATGTCTGGTTCGATCCTTGCGCCCTATGTCACAGGATTTTTAGCAGATTCATTAGGATCAATGCAAGTCGGTTTTTACTTATCATGTGTGTTACTGCTGATCGGACTAGGAATCTTTGCCGTATTAGCGAAGGAAAATGAGAAGGAGACAGTAAAATGAGTTTGAATGTGATCGCACTAGGCGGAAACGCCATTTTAGATAAAGATCCTAGCGATAGTGGTCAAAAAGCGGTAGTTGCTCAAGCGGCGAAGTATATTGCTGATTTCGTTGAAAAAGGCGAGCAAGTGATTTTGTGTCATGGAAATGGCCCACAAGTTGGAAATCTACTCCTTCAGCAAAAAGCGGGTGAAAGCGAAAAAAATCCACAGCTGAAGTTGGATACTTGTGTGGCGATGACCCAAGGAAGTATCGGCTATTGGTTGCAACACGCGCTAACCAATGAATTTGCCCAACGGGGGGTGCCGCAACCCGTGATTTCTTTAGTTACACAAGTCCGAGTGGATAAAAATGATCCTTCTTTCCAGAAACCATCGAAACCGATTGGCCCTTTTTATGAAAAAGAAGAGGCCGAAGCTGCGATGGCTAAAACCGGTGGTGTCTATCAAGAAGATGCCGGTCGGGGCTACCGAAAAGTAGTTCCTTCACCGATGCCTCAAGAAATCGTGGAAAAAGAGGTAATCAAGACCCTTGTTGATGCCGGCGTAATCACGATTTGTGCTGGGGGCGGTGGTGTGCCAGTTTATCAAGAAAATCAACAGTATGTCGGCGTGGAAGCAGTCAATGACAAAGATTTTGCTGCCAAGGTTTTAGCAGACAATGTCCAAGCCGATCGGTTGATTATTTTAACCGGAGTTGATAATATCTACATTCACTACAATCAACCAGACCAACAAGCCCTCAAAGAAATCACTGTCGCTCAAGCGGAACAGTATATTGAAGAAGGACACTTTGCTGCTGGCAGTATGTTACCGAAGATCCAGGCAGCGATCGGTTTTGTTAACGGGGATGCGTCAAGAACAGCAATCATTACCTCCATCGAGAATTTAGCTGTACTTGATCAACAAGTTGGAACCATACTCCGCAAATAAAGAGGGGATCAATGTGAAAATAAAAAAAGTACCAATGGTCACACAAATCGTTATTGCAGTTTTGTTGGGGATCGTTTTTGGGATGCTGTTTTCACAGGCGGGCGTGCATTTAAAAATCGTTGGTGATATTTTTCTGCGACTTATGCAAATGGCCATACCGGTCTTAATCTTAGGGCAGATCATTCAAGCAGTTGGGGGCATTGCCCCCAAAGAACTGACACGGTTGGGTGGAAAGACGATCGCTGTCTTCGGGATTTCCTCCTTATTCGCTGCAGCTTGGGGTGTCGCAATGGCAGTTTTCTTTACTCCAGGTAAAGGGATCGATTTTTCACAAACTGCTGCTGACACAGTGCAAGCGCAAGAAATCTCACCTTCGGAGACACTGATCAACTTTATCCCAACCAATATTTTTGATGCCTTATCAAAGGGATCGATCATTCAAATTATTGTTTTTGCCCTGTTTTTTGGGATTGCTCTAAATCGTTTTTTGCAAAAGAATCCGCAATCGCAATTATTAACGATCATTGTTGACTTCAATGAAGTCGTGTTGACGATTATCCGCTATGTCATGATTTTAGCGCCAATCGGGATCTTTGCACTGATTGCTTCAACGATCAGTTCTTTGGGATTACAGGTTGTTTTGCCGCTAGGAAAATATCTGCTGATCTATGGGTTAGCCACACTGTCATTTTTGGTCATCTGGATTGTTGTTTTGATGCTCTATTGCCGCGTGAATCCTTGGCGTTTGATCCAAAATATGAAAAACATGACCATTATGGCATTAGCGACTACTTCTTCTGCCATCACACTTCCGGTGGCGATGGCAGAAGCACAAGACAAACTGGGATTAAGCAGCCGTATCACCAATTTAGTTTTGCCATTAGGAATGTCTTTGAATAGCAATGGTTCAGCCATGCACATGGCAATCACCGTGATGACGATTGCCCAGATGTATCAAATGCCTTTTGATCTGATTCAAATGATGACAGTAGCGGTTACCGCAACCTTTGTATCCTTGGCCAATGCGGTTGTGCCAGGAGCTGGCCTCGTTTCACTGGCGATCATCGTCCCTCAACTAGGACTCCCCATCGAGAGTATTGCGATTTTCGCTGGTGTGGAGTGGTTTGTCGGCATGTTGCGCACAATTTTGAATGTCAATTCAGATGTGTATTCTGCGATGATTATTGCGAAATCCGCCGATGAATTGGACTATCAGACATTTAATCAATAAGAGAAAGGAGAAGTCGCTGTTGTCACTATCAGGTACTTCTCCTTTATTGTTAAAGGAGGATTCACAATGGAAGAACTAATCACTCTTTCTATTACTCAATTGGAAGAATTGATGAAGAAAAAACTGATTGCTGCTGGATTACCCCAAGAAGCTGCCAGCGAAACGGCGAAGCACTTAGCTATTGCAGATGCTACCGGGGTCCATTCCCACGGCGCTGTACGGATGGACTACTATGCAGAACGGATCGCTAAAGGCGGTATCACATTAGAACCAAAATTATCATTTGAGAAAACAGGTCCTGCTACGGGGATTTTTCATGGCGACAATGGCATGGGACAATACGTCTGCAATGAAGCGATGAAGATCGCGATCCATCTTGCTAAAGAAGCGGGAATTGCCTATGTCGGTATCGAACAAACCAGTCATAGTGGGACCATGGCTTATTATGTCAAAAAAGCAGCAGAAGAAGAGATGATCGCAATTGCGATGTGTCAATCAGATCCGATGGCAGTTCCTTTTGGCGGCACCCGCAATTATTTTGGCACCAACCCGATTGCCTTTGCTGCGCCACGAGCAGGACATGAGCCCATTGTGTTTGATATGGCAACCACCGTTCAAGCATGGGGCAAAATACTCGATGCTCGAGCCAAAAATCAGCTGATCCCAGAAAATTGGGCAGTAGACGAGACCGGGCAACCAACTACAGATCCTACGGCTGTTAAAGGGTTATTACCGATTGCTGGTGCCAAGGGCTATGGTTTGATGATGATGGTAGATATCTTAGCCGGTTCACTATTAGGACTGCCTTTCGGAAAACATGTCTCTTCCATGTATGCCGATCTCACTGAAAAACGACGTCTAGGTCAAATGTTTCTAGTCATTGATCCTAAACGGTTTACAGATCTTGCGACATTTAAAGATCAGATGGATCAAATGGTAAATGAATTACATGAAATTCCGCCTGTAGCAGGGCAATCCGCGGTTTATTATCCTGGCGAGATCAGTCAACTACAGTTTGAGAAAGCCCTGCAAGATGGCGTACAGATTCCCCGGACCATCTACGAGTACTTGATCAGTGAAACCATCCACCAGAATAAGTATGGCGGCCAAGATGCATTTGCGAAATAGCTGTTAAAGGTTGTTATCGTCGAAACGAACGAAGGCAGCCTAGAAAAAAGAAGCTAGACACTAATGATACAAGTGTTCAGCTTCTTTTATTCTGCGCTATTTCTTGTCGGTTTTAGCCGTTATTTTTGATGAATAACTAAGATAATAAAATCCTGAGACGAGAAGGGCGCCCCCAACGATATTTCCAAGATAAACAGGAATAAAATTTAAAACAAATGCTTCCCAAGTCGCTCCCCCTTCAAAAATCGCTGCCGGGATAACAAAACAATTCGCAACGCTATGCTGAAAGCCAATTGCCACGAAAACCATGACTGGAAACCAAATAGCTACGATCTTTCCGATTGCCTCTTTTGCCCCATAGCATAGCCACAATGCGAGGCCAACAAACCAGTTACAGCCAATACCGGAGATAAAGGATTGTGTAAAAGAAGCGTTTATCTTATGTTGGGCGATCGCTATGACCTGTTCTTTAAAGACGTTCGTATGCGTCAGCCCCACAAAATGACCAAAAAAATAAGCAACAAAAATTGCGCCGATCATATTTGCTATGGTGATCAATGCCCAGTTTGCCAGCAGTTTTTGATAGGAAACCCGGTGATCATAAAAGGCAATCGTGACAGCCATCATATTTCCGGTAATCAATTCACCACCAGCGAGTAGAATGACAATTAATCCAATCGGGAAAATCGCTGCGCCCAATAGTGTTCCCAATCCAGAAAAGGTTGCGGGAATAGCTGCAGAGATCCGGATATAAGCTAAATAACCCAAAGAAATCATCGCACCGCCTATAAAACCTAACAGGCATTTTGCCACTTGTGTTTTTTTTGTTTTCTTTAGGCCATTTTTGATGGCTATTTCAACAATTTCTTCTGGTGCGTACATGGTTCGCTTCCTTTCGATTGACGACTCAAATAAGTGTCAAATAAATGAAATAACAGATGAAACTATCCGGAGGTAAGGAGAAAATCTTTGGAAATTTTGGTGAAGGGTAGCTAGACCACCCATCCATTTCCGCTGTAAAAAATGCGCTTTAAAGACAAGCATCAAAAAGCGAGTATCAAAAAGCAAGCATTAAGAAACAAGCATTATGCAAGATTATCCTCCGGATAGTTCATTGACTGCAGGTATAGTTCGGATAAAGAAGCTGCAACTCTTTTAAGCAAACAGGGAATTGATTGCAGTGTCGATCCGATTTTGGTCTGCTAGATAAGGAATCGTGATGTGGTCAGTCCCTTGATTCATCTTGTTGTATTCAATAGATGTTTCAATCGCATGATCGTTTCGAGCCCAGCTTCTGCGAGCCACACCGCCCATCGTATCCCAAGCAATCGCTGATTTGATGATTTCATCGACTTGTTCTGAGCCATCTAAAACGAGGCCAAACCCACCATTGATCGATTTGCCAATACCGACACCGCCACCGTTATGCAGTGCAATCAATGACATTCCTCTAGCCGCATTGCCGGCGTAACATTGAGTAGCCATATCGGCACAGACATTACTTCCATCTTTGATATTGGAAGTTTCCCGGAAAGGAGAGTCTGTTCCAGAGACATCATGGTGATCACGTCCTAGCATTACTGGCCCGATTTTTCCTTCTCGGACTAATTCATTAAATTTCAGTGCGATATTCACGCGCCCGCTGCAGTCCTGGTATAAGATTCGCGCTTGTGTGCCAACCACCAGTTGATTTTTTTCGGCATCTCGAATCCAGTTGTAGTTGTCTCGGTCCTGATAGCGGCGATTGGGATCAATTACTTCCATTGCGGCATGATCAGTTGCCACCAAGTCTTCGTGCTTTCCACTTAAGCAAACCCAGCGAAATGGACCATAGCCATAATCAAAGAGCATTGGGCCCATGATATCTTCGACATAGGAAGGCCAGATGAAGCCATCTTTGTCATCAACGCCATTTTTTGAGATTTCTTTGATACCGGAATCATAGATTGCTTTCATGAAAGAATTTCCATAATCAAAGAAATAGGTGCCTTTAGCAACAAGTGACTTGATCACGTGGTAGTGGCGTTTCAATGTGTCATCCACCAGCTGATGAAACTTGCCACTGTCTGTCGCCAGTAGATTCGTTCTTTCTTCAAAGGTGATGCCAGCAGGGCAATAGCCACCGGTATACACGTTATGACAAGATGTTTGATCAGATAACAAGTCAACTTTGATATTGTTTTGGTCAACGTACTCCAATAAATCGACAATATTGCCGTGATAGGCGATTGACGTTTTTTCTTTTTGGTTTAAATAGTTTCTGGCAATAGTGATTGCTTCTTCAGGGGTTTCGGCAAGGTTAGAAATCCAGCCTTGTTCTAATCGGGTATCGATTCGAGATCGATCCACTTCCGCAATAATCGCCACTGCATTGGCAATTTCTCCCGCCTTCCCTTGGGCACCAGACATCCCTCCAAGTCCTGAGGAAATAAACAATTTTCCAGCCAAATCGCCATCATCCGAAATACCGAGTTTCAAACGTCCCGCATTCAGAAGGGTATTAAAGGTCCCATGAACGATTCCTTGGGGACCGATGTACATCCAACCGCCAGCGGTCATTTGTCCATAGTTTGTCACGCCCATTTCTTCGGCAATCTCCCAGTCATCTATATTGTCGTATTCCCCAACTAATAAGCCATTGGTGATAATCACACGAGGAGCATCTTTTTTTGATTTGAAAAGGCCTAGCGGATGCCCAGACTCAATCACCAAGGTTTGTTCTTCAGTCATGATCTCAAGGTATTTTTTAATCAAGTGGTATTGCATCCAATTGGAACAAACTTGACCGGTTTCTCCATAGGTTACTAATTCATAGGGATAAAGGGCCACAGCAAAATCGAGGTTATTATCGATCATGACTTGCATCGCTTTTGCAGCCGTACACTTGCCTTTGTAGGCATCGATCGGTTTACCATAGATTCTTTCTTTAGGGTACCAGCGATAACCGTAAATCCGTCCGCGGGTTTTTAACTCTTCTAGAAATTCTGGGATCACGGTTTCATGGTATTTTGGATGAATATAACGTAATGCATTTTTTAACGCCAGTTCAGTCTGTTCTTTTGTGAGCCGGAAGCCGCGGTCAGGTGCCCGGCGAATTCCTTCTTGGAAAATAGTTTTTTCAGGTAAAAAGTCATCTAACTTAACTGTCATCGCTTGTTCGATGTCCTTTAATTGAATCATTAATGCTTCCTCCTTATGCGTCTATTAATGGTGAATGAATGAAATAATCTCAAGTCGGTTACAATGCCAAGTGTATGTAAGCGGTGTCAACAAAACGTCTATCTCGATCTTTTTTTTTTGAAACAGTGAGAAATTGCCGGAGTGGATTCCTTTGACTCTTGAGAGACTATTTTTTTTATACTGAAAATAGGACTACGATGCAGAGGAGAATAACAATGAAAGCAGACAAGATTTTAACGAATTTCAGTCAAATTTTTTGCCCCATTGATCGGGGAGAACCATTAAGAGGAGCACAAATGAATGAGGCAACCATCATCAATGATGGCTACATTGCAATCAAAGAAGGGAAGATTTTACAAATCGGTACAGGGCAGCCGAGCCAAGACCTGATTGATGAAAAAACGAAAATCGTTGATTACACCGGAAAATTGGCTTCACCAGGGTTGATTGATTGCCACACACATCTCGTGTATGGAGGCAGCCGAGAGCATGAGTTTGCTAAAAAGTTAAATGGTGTTCCTTACTTAGAGATTTTAGCTGAAGGTGGCGGCATTTTAAGTACCATGAATGCGACGAGGGAAGCTTCTTTTGCCACACTGTACCAAAAATCGGCAGCGCTATTGGATCAGATGCTAATCCATGGTGTAACAACCGTCGAAGCTAAAAGCGGTTATGGATTGAACTGGGAAACCGAAAAAAAACAATTAGAAGTCGCAAAGAAATTAAACTGCGATCATGCAATCGATATTGTTTCCACGTTTATGGGGGCCCATGCGATTCCAATTGAATACCAAGGCCGCTCTGGCGCGTTTATTGATTTGATCATTGCTGATATGCTTCCTAAAGTAAAAGCAGCCAACTTGGCCGAATTTTGCGATGTCTTTTGTGAAGAAGGGGTTTTCTCTGCTGAAGAGTCGTATCGATTATTAAAAGCTGCCAAAGAAATGGGATTCAAATTACGGATTCATGCAGATGAGATTGCCTCAATTGGGGGAGTAGATGTAGCGGCTCAGCTAGGTGCTGTAAGTGCCGAGCACTTAATGATGATCACAGATGAAGGCATCAAGAAGTTGAGTGCAGCAAAGGTTATTGGAAATTTGTTGCCTGCAACCACCTTTAGCCTCATGGAAGATACCTATGCACCTGCTAGAAAAATGATTGACAACGGCATGGCCATTACTCTAACGACAGATAGTAACCCTGGAAGTTGCCCGACAGCCAACCTTCAGTTTATTATGCAGTTAGGGTGCTTTATGCAAAAATTAACGCCGATCCAAGTCTTTAATGCAGTTACGATCAATGCCGCTTATGCGATTGATCGGGGAGGAGCAGTAGGCAGCTTAGATAAAGGAAAAGTTGCGGATATTACGATCTTTGATGCGCCAAATATCGATTTTCCATTGTATTTCTTTGCAACGAATTTGGTGACACACGTATACAAAGCTGGAAATCTAGTTGTTTCCCACCGTCAACTTGTTTAGAAAAAGGATTTCAGAGATCTTTTAAAAGAAAACTCTCCGATTCTAGTGATAGAGTTAGAGAGTTTTTCTTTTGTAAGAATAAGCGGTACTTTTATGGAAGCGGTATCTTCATGGAGGTGCTTGCTTTAAAATAAAGAGTAGAAATTTGAAAGCAAAAAATTGAAAGAAGGAGCAGTGATGAAGCATACCTTATCATTTGAATTATTAGGAACACCCACAATCAAAGTGGATGGGGAAACGAAAATTTTTTCTTTCTCAAAAATCAATGCATTACTGTATTATATGGTAATCAATCAACCAATCAGTCGCGATGAGATCGCCGGGATTTTATGGCCGAGCAAAGATGAAAAAAGTGCCAAAAAGAATTTGCGGAATACGATTTATCAAGCCAATCGTGCATTAGGCGGAGAATTTATTGTTTCCCCAAACAAATCGATTTTGACGTTTAATTCCGATTTGATCGTAGAAAGTGACACCTATTTGTTTGAAAAAGATACGACTCATTTGGAAATCTACCGTGATGAGTTTTTGAAAGGGTTTTATCTGAAGGATTCGGATTTGTTTGATGCTTGGCTGACGAAGATGCGTAATCTTTATGAACATCAATTCATCGAAAGCTGTTATCAAAAAGTGGCAGAGGATATTTCCTTTCATGCGGTAGCGGATGTAGAAAAAAATATTCGCAAATTGATTGCCATTGATGAATTTGATGAGCGCAATTACCAATTATTGATGCGGTTTTATATTGACAATCAGCGTAATGGGAAGGCGATTGAAACTTATTATGAACTGGCAGAAATACTAAGAATCGAGCTAGGTATTGAACCAAGTGAAGAAACAAAACAGTTGTATCAAAAAACACTGCAGATGGCCAATCAAAAACAGCAAACAAGACAAAAAAAACGCGCGAATCATTTTTATGGTCGAGCCAACGAAGTGGAGCGACTGGAGTTGAACTTGGCGAATTTAAAGCAAAAAAAACCTTTTCAGTCGGTCTTAGTCACAGGCGATTTGGGTGTGGGAAAATCTTCCTTGTGTCAATTAGTCTTAGACAATATCCAATACCCTCATGAATTATTCCAAGTAAGTTGTTATAAAGCGGAACAAGAACACTGTTTGCGTCCGTGGCGTGAATTGTTGCAGCAGATCATTCAACTATTACAAAAAGAAGCGTTGATCGAGGTCGATCGTTGGCAGCAAATCTTTAGTCAACACTTTCCATTTTTTAGTAATTTAAAAGCACAACAATTACCTGAGGCCATCGATTCTTCTCAGTTGAATATCCTTGCACAATGCATATCGGAGGCATTACAACGACTGGGGAAGATAAAACCTGTCGTCCTCTTTATCGAGAATCTTCAATGGATGGACCAAACAAGCATCAAATTATTGACTAGCTTGATTTTGCATAATCCCCATCGGGACGTCATTTTTATTATGACATTGCAGCTAGGCTATCGCAAAGAAATCCATGATTTGATCGCAAGTGTTCGCTACTACGAAAAGATCATCACATTAGAACTATTGCCATTTAAAGATTTTGAAGTCAGAGCTTTTTGTGAGAAGCAACTGCCGGATTATCCTTTTCAGGCCACTACATTGGATTTTATTATGCGGGAATCAGCTGGGGTGCCTTTATACATTCGGGAATACTTAGATCAATTGCAAGAGAGCGATACATTGGAAATCATCACGCCAAAAATGAGGGACGAGCTGAGTCTGCAATTTGTAAATTTAACGCCACTAGAATCTGACTTGATTAACTTGATTTCTTTCTTCCAGAAAATCGCTCCTATGAGTATCTTAGTTGAGCTGATTGAAGGAGAAAAATCGGAGGTGTATCAAGCACTTGACCGTTTGATCAAGCAAGGATTAATTAGTGAAAATGTGTATCTCGATGAAGTCTGTTTTCGTTTTAAGCATAAAAAGATGCAACAATATATCTACGCGCAACAATCAGATATGAAATTGCGCGTGATCCATGAAAAAATTGCTGTTTTATTAGAACAGAAATTATCAGAAGCCAATGAGGATGGCGAATTACTGGCAGCAATTGGGTATCATTACCGTCATGCCCATCAGGAATTGAAATCATTAGATTATGAATTGTCCCATCATCAACTGTTTTTGCGCATTCAGCACGAACTCTTTCCAATTTATCATCAAGAGCCTTTGTCATCACGTGAATCTCTCCGAGGCAAAGACCGCAATGAATTGGAAAAATTCAAAGAAATAGGCGCTAGACTCAAGGAGATTGAGGGACAATATGCAGAAGATAGGACCTACCAATTGCTGTTGGTCAAATTTCTTTACCTTGAGGGACGCTTTTTTATCAATTCTGGCGATTATCAGCGAGGCATTGAAAACATTCAGCGAGTGATCGTGAAAGCCAAAGATTTTCATCTAACCACCTATTTGTTGCGAGGGTATCGGCAAATGATTTATTACTATATCCAAACCGATAATGCGACGGATATGGCCCATTACATTGATTTGGCAATGGAAGTAGCTATTAGTGCCAACAACAATGAATCGATTGGGATTTTATTGCGATTGAAAGGCTTGTATCACTTGATGATCGGCGATTTGGATCAAGCAGAGTCTTTGATCAAAGAGTCCATCACTATTTTTAATATTGCCAATCGCTTTGATGAAAAGTATAACAGTAACATTGCTGCTGCTTATGATTATCTAGCAGAAATCCAGCGATTGCGTTCCAACTATGAACAGTCGATCAAACTACAGCAAAAAGCCATCAACCTATGTGAAGGTCACGATTTAGTCACCAGTTCCGCTATCTTTTATGTGGATATGGGGATTACGTTGTATGCGAAAAAAGATTATGATCAGGCGGAAAGCTATTTTCTTAAAGCAAATGACTATTTTGAAGTGACAACGTCACTTTGGAAAAGGGTGCAGTTAAATGCTTATCTCGCACTCATCTATCTTCACAAACAAGCCTATGAAAAAGTCGTCGCGTTTATTGAGAAAACGAGCTACTATCAAAATCAATTAGCCAATCCGCGAGATAGTGGCCTTGTTTATTTTATTAAAGCTCTGGTAAAAGAAAAGTGTCTGACCGAATCGATCGATAATCGACAACTGAGCCATTTGGTTAATGAAGAGGTCTCTTATTATTTGACAAAAGCAATGGAAAATCTCAGTCCATATCGCGATCGTTATGAGCTGCAAGTCTTAAAAGAAACTTTTCAGGTGGAAGGATAAACGAACACAAAAAAAGGACTGTGCTATAAGTCATCATCCAACAAGTTAAACCGAATCTTATTCTATTGCAATGATAGATACTGTTCGGATAGTGTTACTTGTCGAAAGCTTATGGCACAGCCCCTTTTTGTCGCTATGTGTTGAGGCGGCAAAGTTTCTTTTTCAAAATAGTCAATGCTGCTTCGGGATAATGTTGACTCAATAAGCCCATCGCTGACAAAAGGTAGTCTTGGTCAATAATTATTTGTGGAGCGACTGGTAGTAAAGTATCGGTGGAGAGGCTATCTGATTTGAATAGGTCTTCAGGCGATGGACTGTGAATGATCACACCTCCCGTACCAATGATCGTTTGGAAATGTTGCAGATCCTTTCCTTGCTGGTAGTAGATGGTACGATTTGGCGTGTATTCTTTTCTTCTCTTCCCAGCATGTCGCTTCAATGCAATCGCCGTCGCCGATTGGGCGAGAAATTGATCGATTTGGCGTTCTTCTTGTGTTTGCGGTACATAGTTTGGATGGCTCCTTCGATACGTGCAAGCTTCTTGGAGGCTGCTCTGCTTCCAAGCGGGCAATGACTGGATTTGCTGAGAATTTTCTAATAGGCTTTCTAGCAAGCTTACGGCAGACGACCGCATCCCCAAATCTCCCTCTACGGTTCGCTTCAAATACGGTTCTTCCAATCCTTCAAAGAAAAC
The DNA here is from genome assembly GCF_022711995.1 of Enterococcus sp. Taxonomy (GTDB): domain Bacteria; phylum Bacillota; class Bacilli; order Lactobacillales; family Enterococcaceae; genus Enterococcus_D. The sequence continues at coordinate 43,610 of NZ_JALAHI010000142.1, read as the reverse complement.
ATTTTCTGCTTGAGGTAACCCATAGCCGACAGAATGAATATCTGTGGTGGCACCTCCAATATCTACAACGACTAATTCCCCCAGCCCTTTGATGGTTTTTGTTCCCTCTTTTAACAACTTTGCCGCCGCTAAGACAGCTGTAGGGGTAGGTATGATTGGTGCATTGGTGTGGGCCGCAACTTGCTGGATGCCTTTGGAGTGAATGATTTTTTCCAGGAAAACTTCTTGAGCTATTTTTCTGACCGGGATGGGATTGAGTTTGTTAACTTCAGGCATCACGTTTTCGGTAAAGTAAGTGTTTTTTCGTCCTTGTAAGATACTAGCCAATGTTCCATAAGTGTCTTCGTTCCCAGCAACGATCAGGGCAATTTGAGGCGGAAGCTGTGCAAGAAGTTGGGCATTGTGGCAGATGATTTCTTGATTCCCGCCATTGCTTCCCCCTGATAACAAGACAACATCTGGCTTTTGCTGCTGGATGTCTTTCAATTGCGCAGGTGTCAGCCGATAACAGTAAGTTTGAAGAATCCGGCTGCCTGCACCTAGAGCCGCGCGCTTGGCTGCTTCGAGTGTCAAGCTTTTTGTTAATCCGATGGCGATCATTTTAAAGCCACCCCATGCAGAAGAACAGAAGTATTCTTCTAGATTGACTTGTTCAGACAATTTTTGTGCTTGAAGGAGGGCTTTTTTTCCTTCTGTGTAGCATAGCTGCAACCCTGCTTGATTACTGGTGGGCAGTTGTGTGGTATGGAGGATCGTCATGGCATTGGGATCGACCAATGTCAATTTTGTAAATGTACTACCAAAATCAATCAATAAAACAAGTTTTTTCATTATAACACCTCTTTATCTAAGATCGTTTTTCCAAAATTTCATCAAAATGAGAAGCATAAAAATTATTTTTTTCTAATGTATATGTATAAAAAACGAAACCCACCGACTATTAAACGTCAAAAAAAATCTCAAGGATTTTTTTGCGTCTGATCACAAGTGCCTCTTTTTGCGAGGGGCTATGGGTGCCAAAAAAACACCGGGCAAAAGGAAACAAGAGGGGGAAAGAAAGATAGCAGGTTGCATTTAAGTAAAAAAGGATTTGATGGCTATCTTGTTTTTTTTCAAAGCCTTCTGATAGATTGTCCTTATTTTAAAAAAGACAGTCAAAAAAAGGTCAAATAAAATAATATGTAAAAAAATGATCCAGTCAATGGAAATGAATTATCAAAAAAAAACACTGTTTTCAATTATGAAAAAATTATTAAAAGGTCTATTTAGCGCGATTTGCAACCGGTTTAAAAGAGTGTTAAGCTGATTCCGGTGAATGAAAGCGGTGTCAAAATGTATGGAAAATACCGGGGGTGTCGAAATAAAAATAACAATTATTTTAGTAGTTTTTGAATAGTAAAAGAACAAATCAACTTTAGCCTTAACGTTTAGAACAAAGAGAAGGAGTGGTAGATCATGGCAAAACTAATTGAATGTATTCCGAATTTCAGCGAAGGGAGAAATCAAGCCGTTATTGATGGTTTAGTAAAGATTGCTAAGAATGTCAAAGGGGTCACATTACTCGATCATTCCTCTGATTCTTCCCATAACCGCAGTGTCTTTACCCTAGTTGGCGATGAAGAAGGAATTCAAGAAGTCGTATTTCAACTAGTGAAGTTTGCGAGTGAGAAGATTGATATGACAAAACATCAAGGGGAGCATCCGCGGATGGGCGCAACCGATGTCGTTCCATTTGTACCGATCAAAGATGTCACCGTAGAAGAGTGCATTGCGATTTCTAAGAAAGTGGCTCAACGGATCAATGAAGAGTTGCAGATCCCCATCTTCCTGTATGAAGATTCTGCTACCAAACCGGAACGGAAAAATTTAGCGAAAATTCGTAAAGGGCAATTTGAGAAGATGCCAGAAAAATTATTGGAAGAAGAATGGCTGCCAGATTATGGGGAACGTAAAATTCATCCAACAGCTGGGGTAACCGCGGTTGGGGCGAGAATGCCGTTGGTGGCCTTCAATGTGAATTTGGACACAGACAATATTGAGATTGCCAATAAAATCGCTAAGATCGTTCGTGGTTCTTCTGGAGGATGGAAATATTGTAAAGGGATCGGTGTAATGCTAGAAGATCGTCAGATTGCGCAAGTTTCCATGAACATGGTCAATTTTGAAAAGACACCATTGTATCGAGTTTTTGAAACGATTCGCTTTGAAGCCAAGCGTTACGGTGTATCCATCATCGGTAGTGAAGTGATTGGATTGACACCAGCAAAAGCATTGATCGATTGTGCAGAGTATTATTTACAAATTGAAGACTTCAACTATGAGAAACAAGTTTTTGAGAACCATTTACTGAACTAACAGGGGGATTGTTATGAAACTCATCGAGATGCAACTGGAAGCCTTCGTTTCTGTCTTAGGTTCGGATGCGCCGGCTCCAGGGGGCGGTTCTGCTTCAGCACTAGCAGCGGCACAAGGGATCGCTTTGACAAAAATGGTAACAGAACTCACTATCGGCAAAAAAAAGTACGCAGCTTTTGAAGATGACATGCAACTGCTGCATGAAAAAGCGCAAAGGTTACAAGACGAGTTGCTTGCGGCAATTGATGAAGATACAGAAGCTTTCAATCAAGTCTCTGCTGTCTTTGCATTACCAAAAACAACGGAAGCAGAAAAAAAGGCACGCCGTGAGGCCATGCAGCAGGCGTTAAAAGGCGCCGCCACTACACCATTTTCTATGATGGAGAAAATAATCGCTGCGTTAAAAGTCACACAGGCTGCTGTTGGCAAATCAAATACCAATGCCGCCAGTGATTTGGGGGTAGCTGCATTGAATTTAAAAGCGGCTTTACAAGGGGCCTGGTTGAATGTCCGGATTAATCTTTCAAGTATTAACGACGAAACGTTTGTTTATCAGCACAACAAAACTGGCGAAGCAATGGTCAAAGAAGGCAATGAAATCGCTGATGGCATTTACCAGCAAATACTTGAATCATTGTAATCCCTTAAACTGATTGATGGAAAGGAAGTTTATAGACATGGTCTTATCTGATATTGAAATTGCAAATTCTGTCACCATGAAACCAATCGAAGAAATTGCTGAATCGATTGGGATCGACAAAGAAAATCTGTCTCTTTATGGAAAGTATAAAGCGAAAATCAATCATATTGAGGCATTGGATGGGAAAGATAATGGGAAATTGATTCTAGTAACTGCTATTACACCGACACCGGCAGGAGAAGGGAAGACGACCACTTCGGTAGGTCTAGTGGATGCCTTGAGCGCCATTGGGAAAAAAGCTGTGATTGCATTACGAGAACCATCATTAGGACCTGTATTTGGGGTCAAAGGTGGCGCTGCCGGTGGTGGTTATGCTCAAGTAGTGCCAATGGAGGATATCAACTTACATTTTACTGGTGATTTTCATGCCATTGGTGCCGCCAACAATCTATTAGCAGCTTTACTAGATAATCATATTCACCAAGGAAATACGCTGCAAATTGATTCTCGCAGAATTACTTGGAAACGTGTGGTGGATATGAATGATCGGCAACTTCGTCACATTGTCGATGGGTTACAAGGACGAGTAAATGGCGTGCCTCGTGAAGATGGATATGATATCACAGTCGCATCTGAAATCATGGCCATTCTATGTTTAGCCAACGATATCGCTGATCTGAAAAACAAATTAAGGAAAATCATCGTTGCCTATAATTATGCGGGAGAGCCGGTGACTGCCGGTGACTTAAAAGCTGAAGGGGCAATGGCTGCGTTATTAAAAGAAGCGATCCAACCAAATATCGTTCAAACATTGGAGCACGCACCTGCCTTTATCCATGGAGGGCCATTTGCCAATATCGCACATGGCTGCAATAGTGTGTTGGCGACGAAGCTTGCCTTAAAATATGCAGATTATGCCGTTACCGAAGCTGGCTTTGGGGCCGACTTAGGTGCCGAAAAATTTATCGACATCAAATGTCGGCTGGCAAATCTCAGACCGGATGCAGTTGTCTTGGTTGCAACGATTCGTGCGTTAAAAATGCATGGGGGGGTGAAAAAAAGTGATTTAGGCGAAGAAAATGTTGCTGCTGTAATTGCTGGACTACCTAATTTGGCAAAACACTTGCAAAACATCAAGGAAGTTTATGGCATGCCGGTTGTTGTAGCTATCAACAAGTTTCCAACGGATACCGAAGCAGAATTAGCTGCGGTTGAGGAAGCTTGCAAAAAAATGGCTGTTGCAGTTGTTCTATCTGATGTGTGGGGAAAAGGAAGTGCCGGCGGTAAAGAGCTAGCACAAAAAGTGGTGGCGTTAGCCGAAGAGCCGAATCAGTTTAGCTACGTGTATGATTTAGACGATTCGATTGAAGAAAAACTAAATAAAATCGTACAAAAAATATATGGCGGAACCGGAGTCGAACTCGCACCAAGTGCGAAAAAAGAGTTAAAAGAATTGGAGCGTTTAGGCTTTGGCAATTATCCAATCTGTATGGCAAAAACACAATACTCATTTTCAGATGATGCCTCATTACTAGGAGCGCCAACAGATTTTACCGTAACGATCCGCAATCTGAAAGTATCTGCTGGAGCTGGCTTTATTGTTGCACTTACAGGTGCGGTCATGACGATGCCGGGATTACCAAAATCTCCCGCAGCGGAAAGAATTGATGTGGATGACAAAGGAAATATCACTGGCTTATTCTAGCAAACAAAAAAAGTTTCACAAGGAGATAGCAGGGAATCTCCTTGTGAAATCCCTGATAGAGCCATTTCACTGAAGAAAGTTGACCATGAAAATCATTAAAAAAAGAAGAGGTGAAATTTTATGTCGAAAGACGTGCAAGTATCAGAAATAGCTGAACTTGAAGCAATCGATTCAGCTGAACTAGCGAAGAATGAGAACGCGAAGTTTAGCCTTAGTGGCGCGACGTTATATGGAATCAATGCCGTAATTGGTTCAGGGATCTTTCTTTTACCGCGAACGATTTACCAAGATTTGGGACCGGCTTCTCTTGTTGCCATGCTGTTAGATGTAGTTTTGGTGTTGATGTTAGCCGTTTGTTTTGCTGAAGTCGCCGGATATTTCAATAAAAACGGTGGGGCTTTCCAATATTCCAAAACAGCGTTTGGTGACTTTATTGGATTTAATGTGGGGGTGCTGGGCTGGTTCGTGACAATTATCGCATGGGCCGCAATGGCTGCCGGCTTTGCTAAATTGCTGATCCAAACCTTCCCGGCGTTAGAAGGACAGAATACATTGATTAGCATTTGTTTGGTTATTTTCTTATCTGTGATTAATAGCATGGGGATCAAGACGTCAAAAATTTTCACGATCGTTATTACTGTTGCTAAATTGATTCCAATTATTGCATTTACATTGATTGCTATTTTTTTCATTAAAAACGGAATCAATCAGGGCAACTTTACCCCGTTTCTGCAGTTGAATCCTGATATGACTTTATCTAAAGCCATGGCTTCGACGTCTCTTACCGTCTTTTATGCGTTTATCGGGTTTGAAGCATTGCCTGTCGTCGCTGGAGAAATGCGGAATGCCAAAAAAAATGTGCCAAAAGCGATTATTGGCTCTATAAGTATTGTTTCGTTGCTTTATTTTATGATTATTGCAGGAACGATTGCCATGCTTGGAACAGGAATTTTACAAAGCAATGCGCCCGTTCAAGATGCTTTTGTGGAAATGATTGGACCAGCTGGAAAATGGATTATTTCAATCGGGGCCTTGATCTCAATTGCTGGCTTAAATATGGGGGATTCTCTGATGATTCCGCGATATGGAGCTTCAATCGCGGATGAGGGATTGCTGCCCAAAGTGATTGCTAAAAAAAATAATAAAAAAGCACCGATCGTTGCGATTATTTTTTCTGGTTTACTAACCATTGCTTTTTTGCTAAGCGGCTCATTTGAACAATTAGCGGAACTGTCCGTCGTCTTTCGTTTCTTCCAGTACATTCCCACAGCATTAGCTGTGATTTGGTTGAGAAAAAAAGACATGGAAAATGTGCCTGCTTTCAGGTTGCCTTTTGGTCCAGTCATTCCTATCATCTCCATCATTGTAAGTATTTGGATGGTGGCGGCGGCCAACCCGATCAACTTGATCGCTGGCGTTATCGGAGTGATAGTCGCTAGTATTTTGTATCTAATCTTAAATAATAAATCAAAGCAAGTGAACTAGAAGGCTAAGGTAGACAAATTACAGGGATCTTATAGAAAAGTGGGGAATGAAACGATGAAGATGTTAACGAAAGAACAAACACAACCTTTGAACCATAATCAAGAAACGATTATTTTGGATGGCGCAAGTCTAACCTTAGAAGATGTGGTGGCTGTCGCTCGTAATAATCGCCAATGTGCCATCGCCGAAAGTGCCAAAGAAGCAGTCAGAAAATCACGTGAAATCGTCGATAAAATTGTAGAAGAACGCCGTGTTGTCTATGGGATCAATACGGGATTTGGTTCCCTTTGCAACGTGAGTATCTCAAAAGAGGACACTGTACAATTACAAGAAAACTTGATTCGTACCCATTCAACTGGTTACGGCGAGCCTTTTTCAGAAGAAATCGTCCGAGCCATTATGTTGATTCGGATCAATTCGCTGATCAAAGGGTATTCGGGCATTCGTTTAAGTACAGTCGAAGCGTTGCTAGCAATGTTGAATGCAGGTGTCCATCCCCATATTCCTGAAAAAGGCTCATTAGGGGCATCGGGTGATTTAGCACCATTAGCCCATATGGTTTTACCATTGCTAGGATTGGGCAAGGCTTATTACAAAGGCACATTGTACTCTGGCAAAGAAGCGATGGAAAAAGCCGGTCTGAAAATGATTCAATTAAGTGCCAAAGAAGGATTAGCTTTTATCAATGGCACAACGGTTTTAAATGCAGTGGGGGCATTGGCGACGTATGATGCGATCCAATTAGTGAAGCTGTCAGACATTGCAGGGGCACTTTCTTTAGAAGTTCATGACGGAATTTCTAGTCCTTTCAATGAAGACCTTCATACGATTCGTCCGCAAAGCGGCCAGCTGGCAACCGCCCGTAATATTCGGCGTTTAACTGAAAACAGCCACTATATTACCGAAGCAACTCCGGATCACGTACAAGACCCTTACACGTTACGCTGTATTCCGCAAATTCATGGGGCTAGTAAAGACTCGATTGCCTATGTAAAAGAAAAAGTGGAAATCGAGATTAATGCCGTTACGGATAATCCCATCATTACCCGCGCTGGGGAAGTAATCTCTGGCGGGAATTTTCACGGCGAACCTTTGGCACAACCCTTTGATTTCTTAGGCATTGCTGCTGCCGAAATTGGCAATGTATCTGAACGGCGTGTCGAGCGCTTGGTGAATCATCAATTAAGCAACCTGCCTTCTTTCTTAGTGAAGCATCCGGGATTGAATTCAGGTTTTATGATCACACAATACGCGTGTGCGGCCCTGGTTTCAGAAAATAAGATTTTGGCCCATCCAGCTAGTGTCGATTCCATTCCATCCTGCGAAAATCAAGAAGATTTTGTCAGCATGGGGACGATTGCTGCCCGGACAGCTTTAGAAATCGTCCAAAATTCACGGCGAGTGGTTGCCACAGAAATCATGGCTGCTTGCCAAGCTTTAGACATCAAAGGTTATCAGTCCGGTCTTGGTAAAGGGACAAAAGCAGCTTACCAAGCCTTCCGCCGCCACGTGGATTTTATTGCTCATGATAAAGACATCGAAATGTATGATGAATTAAACAAAGCAACAATGGTTTTAGAAGACAGTGAATTCCTAAAAGAAATTGAGAAACAAGTGACATTGGATCTGCAATTTTAAAAGGATAGTCTCAGAAAACTTAACCCCTTACTTTTATTCAAAGAAAAGGAAGAAGAGCATGTTGCCTGTTAAAAAAATAGACGTCTGGCAAGAGCTGGTAACAAAACTAACGGTCATTCTTATTTATGCCTGTTTGTATTCCTTGGCGCTGAATCTTTTTTGGCAGCCAGGGAATATTTATGCTGGGGGATTAACGGGGATTGCACAAATTCTTGCGACGGTTTTAGACAAAAGCGCGCTTGAAGTGCCGTTATCAGTCATCTATTACTTATTAAATATACCCATGTTTTTGCTGGCATGGTTTAAGATCAATCGTAAATTTGTCCTCTATACAGTTATTTGTGTAACGATTGCATCCGTTGCCATCCATATCATTCCAAGTGTCACCCTAACGACGGATCCGATTATTTGCGCTATTTTTGGCGGCGCGATCAACGGTTTTTCATTAGGACTGGCATTGAAATATGGACTCTCAACGGGGGGCATGGATGCCCTCATTCTTACCATTCGACAAAGTACCGGTCGAAGTATCGGAGTGATTTCGATTATTTTAAATGGACTTATTGTATTGATCGCAGGGTATTTATTTGGTTGGCCATACGCTTTTTATAGTGTTTTATCAATTTTTGTTAGTGGTAAAGTGACAGATTTAGTGTATGTCAAACATAAAAAAGTACAAGTGACGATTATTACGCAAAACCCCAATAAAGTCATTCCGGCGCTGCAAGAAAAATTAAGTCGCGGTATGACGATTATTCCTTACGCACTAGGGGCTTATAATCAAGAAACTCAAACGGTGTTGCTCTTGGTTATTACTACTTATGAAATGGAAATGTTGGATCAAATCATGAAAACGGTGGATCCCAAAGCGTTTGTCAGTGTAGCACAAGATATTAGGATTTTGAGTCAATTTGAAGAATTGGATATCGTATAAGGAGGAAGTGTGGAAAGGATCGAGAAGAAAACAAGTGCAGACTATCTCATAAGCACATGGTCTGGGGGGCAAACCATCGAAATTTTAGTGGAACCAGATTCCAGTCATTTAGCGCAACGTGATTTTGAGTTTCGACTCTCAACAGCGACAGTAACGACAGACCGCTCGGAGTTTTCTGATTTTACAGGATATCAGCGAATCCTTCTGTCATTGGATCGTTCCATCTCACTGGTCCAATCAGGGTGCTGGATTGATTTAAAAGCTTTTGAGCCCTATTCTTTCGATGGAAAATTGCCAACGATATGTTATGGGAAGTGCCAAGATTTTAATGTGATCTACAAAGACGGATATGATGTTTCTGTTCAGATACTTAAAGAGAGACAAGTTATTCTACCGCAGACCACGGCGGTGATTTATGCACTGGCAGATAGTTCACTCCTGCTTTCCGGTGATAACACACAGCGGCAAGGATTACTAAAAAATGAAACACTAATCTTAAAAAATCAAACTGCGCTTCAAGTTGAATTGCTTTCATCAAGGAAACAGCCGCTGACCAACAGCGCGATTTTAACAACAATAAAAAAACAGAGTAGAAGATAGAGCGTTAAGTGCTAAAAGGATGGAATGTTGCCTTTTAGACGAAGAAACGAATTTCACGATGCTATCTTTGCATTCGCTGCATAACTCAATTGTGTGGCAGCTCTATCGAAGGAGATGCTAAGAATGAAGAAAAAAATTGATGCCCATGGTATTGCTACAATGGGAATACTCATCGGACTAATGGTGGTTTTGTCACAAATCTTAGGTTTTGAAACACAACTATTGAAAATCACCTTTGATTTTGTTCCAGAAGTGGTTATGGCAAGCTTATTTGGCCCATGGTGGACAGCCATTGGTGCTTCAGTTGCGGATATTATCGGAAACACCCTGTTAGGAAAAGCGCCATTTTTCATTGGCTTTACATTAAATTCTTTCATCGCGGGGTTGCTTTATGGCTACTTTTTTTACAAAAAGCCGATTACCATCAAAAATGCTTTCCTATGTGTACTTTGCAATACACTGATCATCAGTTTGTGCTTAACGCCGATCTGGTTGTCAATGATGTACGCGATCCCATTGACCGATACAAAACTTTGGGGAATTCGTATCGTCAAAGCCGGGATCATGCTCCCAGTTCAAACAGCAATGATCGTATTTTTCGGCCATGCAATCCCGTTCAAACGTTTGACGCGAAATGTTGTTTAAACGGAAGCACAACGCTAGTTGGGAGATGAGAAGGATGTTTGTTACGGAGGAAGAAGCCCTTCGGTGGATTCATTCACGCAAAAAATTCGGTTCACGTCCTGGTTTGACACGAATCAGCGAATTATTAAGGTTATGCGGTCACCCAGAGCAAGAAATCATTGGGATACATATCGCAGGAACCAATGGAAAAGGGTCAACAGTGACTTATTTGCGGTGTTTGTTAGAATCACAAGAGTTAACAGTAGGCACATTTACTTCGCCATATATCGAAAGTTTTTATGAACGAATTTCGTTGAATGGTAAAGCCATCTCTGCGGAGGAATTTATTCGGTTAGCAAATGAATTTCAACCCTTGGTAGCCTTCATGGATCGGGAAGAACAGTTCCAAGGCATCACAGAATTTGAGATTCTGACTGTAATGGCTTTTTCCTATTTTCAAAAACATGCGGATATCGCCATTTTTGAAACCGGCATCGGAGGAAAATTGGACAGTACGAATGTGTTTACGCCAATCTTAGCTGCCATCACGACGGTTGGCTTAGATCATACAGACCTATTAGGCGAAACGGTGGAAGAAATTGCTCTGCAAAAAGCGGGGATCCTAAAGAAAGAAGTACCTATTGTCTTAGGAAACATTCCCAAAAACGCCGTGGAAGTCATCGAAGCAGTCGCTTCTAAAAAGGAGGCGCCACTCTTTAAACAAGGTGGCTCTTATCATCTTCATTATCTGAAGCAAAGCCGCCAAAGCAGCCTGTTTCACTTTGAAAATGAAAAATGGCGCTTCCTCAATCTTAGGGTTCCCTTGCTTGGAAAATATCAAGCGGAAAATGCAGCAACAGCTTTGCAGCTATTTCTGCTTTACTGTCAGCAACAAAATCGAAAGGTCCAACAGAAGGCGATACAAAAAGCCTTAGACAAAGCCCGCTGGCCCGGACGAATGGAGAAAATCTGTTCCCAGCCGACAATTTTTATCGATGGGGCGCATAATCCCCATGCAATAAAACAATTCGTGGAAACAGTCACAGAAATGTTTCCAGAAGGCAGGAAGTATATTTTGTTTTCAGCGCTGACAACCAAAAATAGTCGGGAAATGATTCGACTGATTCAACAAATTCCTAATCACTGCCTGGCACTGACGACATTCGATTACCCTCAAGCATGGGAAAAGGAGGAACTTGTTCGACAAGGCAGCCACCTCAACTTCTATCAAGATTGGCAACAAGGCATCCAAGAGATTGTGGCTAAAATGGGTCCTTATGATACTCTTTTTATTACCGGTTCACTGTACTTTGTAGCGCAAGTTCGTGAGTATTTATTAGCTGATAAGGTCTATTCGGCAGAGACTTCATAAAAAAAAGCTCATTACTTGTCAACTATTCGCCAATTGGAAAGCCAAGAGAAGCAACTCTTTACAGATAAACGACCTCGGAGTTTCCGTCTTTGGAAATTCTGAGGTTGTTTGCTTTTTCGTCAGTTTCTAAAAACTTGTGAGGAACTCCTTTTCCCAATTTATTAAGAAGTGGGAAAGTTGCTTGTGAGAAAAGGAACTTTTCATTATACTTCAAGTAATTGAAACCAAAAGGTGGGGGGTTACCCGTGAAAGAACGCAAAAAAATAGTAGGGATTCGACTAGCGCTAGCTGTCGCTTTGACATTGATGGTGATTGGATTAGTGATTTGGTTTGTTATCGGCTTTTCTGTAGGACGAGTGGTCAGTTCTAGTGATTCAGAGTCATCAACTGTAGAGACTGCTCAAGTAAACCAAACGACTATCAAAGAACAGCCAGTTACTTACTTTAATCAATTTTTACCCTTTGAAAGCGAAGGCAACTATGATCCGAATACACAAGGCTTTAATTTGTTTTATGATTTGATGCGCTATTTTGCTTCTGTGAAGGTACAAGACGATGTACGGATCGATTCCTACAGTGTGAGTGGTGCGGCTTATCAAAAGGGGTTATTGACGGTGAAGTTTACGGTTTGGCCAAAGTCGATCAATCGCGAAACGATGACCTCTTATTGGGGAAAAGTTTCCGATGACGGTTCGGTGCGGGATATTTGTTGGCAAGTTAAGGTGGCTACGACGGCTCAAGGGGATCAAGCAATTACGAATGTCGATGCGGGAGATTTAAGTAAGATCACCGATGAGAACAATCAAATGATCACCTCGAAGGAGACAAATCAGACGATTGCCTATAAAACAGAAATCGGCAAAAGCCAATTGAAATTGACTTATGACAGCTGGAAGCATCAGATCATTCTGCCCTATGCGTTAGATGATTTTTTTGGCGGTGAATATAGTGGCGACAAACAAGCGCTGATTGCTGGCAGTTATGTATTGACGCCTGAACGTACAGGGTTTATCCGAACGGAATATGCTAGTGATGGTAATTCAAACCAAAATATCTATTATACCTATACGGAAGACCAAGGGAGTTCTTGGAAGAACGTTGCCCTGATAGAAAAGACTTCAGCCATTCGTTTCCGAAAATTGGCATTTGGAAAAGAGGGGTTTGGGTACATTTTCTTATCCGGGGGTCGGGTCATGAGTCAGGAGGGATATCTTTCCTATGTGACTCAAGATGGTGGCAAGACGTGGCAGGAAAAGCAAGTGGCTAAGGGAGTCAGCCGACTCTTGACGGATGCCTGCTACCTCAATGAGAAGGTTGGCTTTATGAGTTTTGGCGGAGTAACGCCAACGGAACCAAGCCTTTATGTGACGACCGACGGGGGAAACACTTGGCTAGAAGCTACTTTTGACATGCCCGATGAATGGAAGAAGATTTTTGTGGTTGCTGAAGCTCCTTATCTAGAAGATGGAAAACTGAAGGTGTTGGTCAATCAAGGTCCTATGGGGGATTATAAAGGCGGTACAGTCAAGGGCGTATTTACCTCCGATGACAATGGGTTGACTTGGAAGTATGACACGGAAATAGATTCTGCCACCGACGAAGGCTAAGCTCGGTTAAATTTTGTTTAAAAGTCAGCGGCAAAAATTAGGGAAGTTCTTAGAAGAATTGCAACAAAATTTTTTTGTGGTAGACTATGGCTAATCTTGCATCGCAAGAGTTCAATTAAACTGTAGAGTGAGGGAGTAACGTGGCAACAAATAAGGTGATCCTTACCGGGAAAATCAATGAGATGCCCAGTCAAGAACAACTGGCTTCTGCAGTAGCAAATAATACGTGTGTGCGTTTTAATTTAGCAGTAGCTGCGCAATGGCAAACAAGTGAACAAGTGCAGACAGAATGGTTTGCTTGTGTCATCAATGGCAAGCAAGCTGAAACTTTCTTGCGGTATACGCAAAATGGGGCCAGCGTGAAAATCAATGGTCATTTGCATATGTGTCCCTTTGAAACCAAGGATGGTCAGTCTGTTTATGGCGCAGAAGTTGTTGTGGATAATTTTCAATTATTGGAGTTGCCGCCAGAATGTCTCCAAGAACCAATGAGACCGATGGCACAAAAACCTCCCACTGTAACCAGCACTCGTCAAGATTCCTCCGATCGGTTGAAAAATCAGGTGTGGGAATTTTTAAAAGACGAGCATTTTATTTAGCAAAAATAATTCATTTTAGCGTATCATTCTATTTTTTACGCTCTTTTTAGTCGGAGTTTTGGATCAGTGAGTGATTAAACTCATGCCGTAAGGTCGGCGAAAACAAAGGTATCAATCCAAACTTGCGGAATTATTTGCTAGCAATCACCCAAATCGTTAAGCGAATAGTATTGGAAAACGAATCTTTTATTAGAAAAGGCTTCCCTTGGCGGAAGTCTTTATTTTTGTTCTGTTTTCTTTATATAAAACTCGAGAAACTATTTTTTTATTCCTAAATAATGGAGCCATATCGTTGATAAAACAAGAGTTTCTGTAATTAGAGGGGCAACGAAGTCTTGAGTCAGTAACAAGAAGAAACTAGTTGTAAAGTGTTTTTTTAATTTCGAATTCAGTAAAAGAAACTATAAGAAAGTCAATTATTTTTAAAAAAATTTAATAAAAAATCTTGCAAATTCTCATCGTTATCTGTAAAGTGTTAGATGTAGTCAGCAAAAAAAAGAGAAGGAGGGATTACAATGCAAAACAATACAAAAAAATTCGCAAACAACAAAATAGTATTTAATCCCTTATTCGGTAATCAGTTAGTACACAGATAGTGTCGATATTTTTGACGTTATGCTCTGTCCTTTTCCGAAAGGGCAGAGCTTTTTTGTGTACTTTTTTAGATTGAGAGGGAAGAAAATGAAATATATTTTACAACAATTAACGACGTACTTTAAAGCGCATAAATTGCGTTATGCAATCGTATTTATTTTTATGGTCATTGCCAGCGCCATGTATGTAGCACCAATCTATATTTTACGCTTATTCATCGATGCATTGATCCAAGATCACTTTACGATGGCGCTTTTGATTCGCTATGTCAGCTTATTTGCCGGTGCGATTCTCTTAGGGTATCTTGCGGAATTTATTTGGACCTTTAATTTATTTATCGGCTCTTACGATCTGCAAAAACAGTTACGGCAACAACTGATGGCACACTTCTTGAAAATGGGGGCGCCTTTTTACCATCGGTTTCGCACTGGTGACCTTATGACCCGTTCCAGTGATGATGTCCAAGTGATGGGGATGACCGTAGGCTATGGATTGATGGTTTTCTTGAATACCAGTCTTTACTTGAGCTTCATCGTTGCCATGATGGCGATTACGGTCTCTTGGGGATTGACGATCATTGCATTGATCCCTATGCCGCTGTTAGCTTATTACATTTTTAAATGGGGATCGCAAGTAGACAAAGCCTTCACAGAAGCCCAGAACTCGGTTTCCGAGATGAATAGTGAAGTTTTGGAAATCATCGATGGCATCCGCGTAGTGCGAGCATTCGGCTTAGAGACGGCCACCACGCAACAATTTCAACAAAAAACGACAGAAACTCGAGCAAAAAATGATATCGTTTCCGAAATTGATTCCCGCTTTGGGCCGTTGATTACAATCATTTTGGCGATTAGTTTTGTGATGAGTTTCGGGATTGGGGCTTTCCTAGTAGCCAATCAGCAAATCACGATTGGTGCGATGGTTTCCTTTCAAGTTTACCTAACCATGGTGGTTTGGCCGATGATTTCCGCTGGAGATCTGGTCAATGTGATGCAGCAAGGAGCGGCTTCTTGGCGTCGGATCAATGAAGTCTTGCAGACTGGCGATCAGCTTGAACCTGAAGGCCAGCAGCTTATACCTGCGATTCAAAGAATTGAGTTTTCCAACTACAGTTTCAAATACCCGAATACGGACCGTTTGGTTTTGGAGGATGTGGATGTAACAATCGAAAAAGGTGAGGTCCTGGGGATTGTCGGCAAAACAGGCAGTGGAAAGACTTCCTTGTTGCGCCAATTCGGACATCGGTACCCTTATTCAAATCAAATTCCTTTGATCAATGGGCAATCTTTGACTGCTTTTCAGACCGAAGAGATCCGAAAGCACTTTGCGGAAGTACCGCAAGAGCATACCTTGTTTTCGCGAACGATTCGGGAAAATCTCTTGTTTGGCGACCCTGAAGCCTCCGAAGAACGTCTATGGCAAGCGTTGACGATGGCTTGTTTCAGTGAAGAAATCAAACGAATGCCAGCAGGGCTTGAAACGATGGTTGGCGAAAAAGGAGTTTCTTTATCCGGTGGTCAAAAGCAGCGCTTGTCATTAGCTCGGGCATTTCTTCGGAATAGTGAAGTGCTGCTGTTGGATGATGCCTTGTCAGCTGTTGATGCAAAAACTGAACAAGCGATTATTGCAAACTTAAAGGACATTAAGGAAGCACCCATTTCAATCATCGTGACTCATCGTTTGTCTGCCATTACAGAAGCGGACCAAGTCATCGTGTTGGAAGATGGGCACGTGATCCAACGAGGGACCCACAAAGAACTGATCGCCGTTCCCGGGTGGTACCAAGAACAATATTATCATCAACAGTTAAAGGAGGACGATCAAGATGTTCTCAACGATTAAGCGCCTGCTCTCTTACGTAGGCTATTATAAAAAACAATTTTCCATCGGTGCCATTTTGCTGCTATTCGGTGCAGCTTTAGAGCTGACTTCGCCAATGATCGCCAAACGGTTGATCGATGGGGTGATGACCCCATCGGTTGAGACGGGGAATTTGAATGTGCTTTTTTTGATCCAATTATTGGCGGGCTATTTGCTGATCAACTTGGTTGGCTCGTTGTTTCGTTATATCAGCTTGCTGCAATTACGCAAAATGTCAAACAGCATTGTGAAGAAAATGCGGGACCAGCTATTTGACCATATGCATCAACTGCCGGTTTCTTATTTTGACCAGATTCCTGCTGGAAAGGTCGTCGCACGGATCACAAACGACACGGAAGTTTTGCGCTCCAATTTCTATGTGATCGTCATCAGTAATTTGATGAGTAACCTCATTCAAATCGTTGGTGCATTTTTAGCCCTCTTTTTCCTGAATCATACACTTGGATTGGCAATGCTTATCTTGATTCCGATTCTAGGGATTTGGCAGCATTTCTATACTAAATATGCGTCTCGCTACAATATTGCGATGCGGGAATATATTTCTCAGATCAGTGGTCAGTTAAATGAATTTGTTCAAGGAATGGCAGTCATTCAGGCCTTTCAAAGAGAAGGGCAGCTGCAAAAGGAGTTTAATGAAACTGTCGAGAAATGGTTTCAGACAGGACGAAAATATCTGTTATTGGATTCGAGTGTTGCCTGGGGATTGGGCAATCTTTTGCGGAATTCAACGATTCTGATTCTGATCACGACATTATCGGCATTCTTCTTAGATGGTCGATTAGCTATCTCGGCTGGTTTGCTCTATGCCTTTATTGACTATATCAACCGCTTGTATGATCCAATCGAAGGTCTGGTCCAAACCATTACCAATGTTCAGCAATCACTCGCTGCCGGTAAACGAGTCTTTGAGTTTGCTGATCAGCCAATTGAAAAGCAGCAAGAAGCAGTGATTGCTATCAAGAAAGGAAATGTCTCTTTCAATCAAGTAACTTTTGGCTATGATCCAGAGCAAGCCGTGTTGCATGGCATCGATTTTCAAGTATCGGCTGGAGAAACAGTCGCATTAGTAGGTCATACAGGGTCGGGGAAATCCAGTATCTTGAACTTACTATTTCGTTTTTACGACCCACAGTCTGGCACGATCACGATCGATGATCAAGTGATTGAAGCATTCGACCGTCACAGCGTTCGTCGTTCAATGGCGATTGTGATGCAAGATCCTTATCTATTTACAGGAACGATTGCCAGTAATATCGGTATGAACGATCCGTCAATCACAGAAGAGATGATTCTATCTGCGTTAGAACAAGTGGGCGCCAGTTATTTGCTGGCACGTTATCCGCAAGGTATCCATCACCCCGTTGTAGAAAAAGGCAATGAGTTTTCTAGTGGCGAACGACAATTGATCAGTTTTGCCCGAGCGTTGGTTTTTGATCCCAAAATTTTGATTCTGGATGAGGCAACGAGTCACGTAGATACCGAAACGGAGTCGATCATTCAAAAAGCAATGACCGTCTTGCAAAAAGGTCGGACCACTTTTATGATCGCTCACCGCCTATCAACGATCAAGCAAGCAGAGCAAATCTTGGTTTTAGATCAAGGCAGAATTGTTGAACGAGGCAATCATGCCAGCCTAGTCCAAACTGGCGGCATCTATCAGCAAATGTACCAAATGCAGTCAGAGCAACTCTGATTCATCAAGGATAAGACTCACTTTTTTTAATAAGATAGAAGAAGCGTCAAGCCTAGGAATTTCCTTGTTTGCTTGACGCTTTTTTAGAGCAGTCTTTACTAATCGCTAATCGGTCAATGGCTGAATATCACTGAGTTTGGCTACGCCGTAGTTGCCTCCCTCTAAAAGTTCAACCGTCGCCGTATTGCTCAGTAAGCGAATGATTTTGATCTTTTGCAATGTAGGCTGTCCGATGACTTTCGCTAAATAGAATTGACTTGTACAGAGTTCTTCTTTTTTCATAAGCTTCACCTTCTTTTTTAGTGTTATACCATAGAAGGCCTTTTAGAAGGAAGCCGTTTCACAAAACATTCAATCTTTTTTCGTAATTTGACAACAGCTGCCTTTGTCCTATCCTTTTAATTCAAGCCATAGCTGCAAGCGAAGCGGAAAAGGACAAACGTTTGTAAAAAGAAAAAATCTGCCGTAGAATGAAAAAAAAACGAAATGAGGTTATTGGATGAAAGTTCTTTTAGTCGGGCATACCGGAACATTAGGAAAAATTTTGCTGGCTGGTTTACAAGACAAACCTGTTGATGTGATCACGGCAAGTCGAAGTGCAGGAGACTATCGAGTGGAGATTGCTGATCCGGAAAGTATTCGGACACTGTTTGAAGAAATTGGTCCTGTGGATGCTATTATTTCCGCAGCAGGTAGTACCGTTTTCAAACCTTTCGCAGAGTTGACACCGGAAGAAAATCAGCGATCCATTGACAGCAAGCTGCAAGGGCAAGTCAATCTAGTGTTGATCGGGCAGCATTATTTAACCGAGGGCGGCAGTATCACGTTGACTTCCGGCATCATTCAAGATGAGTTTATTCCGATGGGGACTTCTTCGGCGTTAGTGAATGGCGCAATCGGTGCGTTTGTTGCTTCAGCGGCGTTAGAAATTGGTCGTGGAATTCGTATCAATGCGGTCAGTCCGAATGCGTTGACAGGCTCTTGGGAGACCTATGCCTCCTCATTCCAAGGGTTTCTGCCTGTTGCAGATGAAAAAGTTTTTGCTGCCTATGAAAAATCAGTTTTTGGTATCATGACAGGCCGGACTTTTAAGGTCTATTAAAGCAATTACTAAAAAACACCGTCAGAAGAAGTATATTCTTCTGGCGGTGCTTTGATTTACGAAACAGGTTGTTTCTGGATATCCGGCATGGTTTGGTTGAGGTAATTTCTGGCAAACGTTAGATCAGTAAGCCAAGGTAAGACATCTGCCTTGGTTAAAAGAACAGGCATCCGATCATGAATCGGTGCCATCACGGTATTGGGCTTCGTCGTCAAAATGATGGATTCATCCTCTGAACCGCTAGCGGTAGAATGGTTCCGATAGAAACCAGCAAGGTAAAGGGGATCCGAAGAGTCAAAGAGAAACTTTTGCTTATCGCGCCACTCATAAAAACCAGACATTGGAAAGACACAGCGATTTTCCAGAAAAGGTTTCTTGAAAGTTCGTTTTTCTTCCACGGTTTCTGCCCGAGCATTGATTATCAGTTGGCCTTTTTTGAAACCGGTGAATCCCCAATGGGTGAGAATCGGCAGGATTTGCTGCGAGTCATCAGCAATCAGAGTGATTACCTGATTGGAAGGGAAAACTTCATCAACAGCGATTTTTTTATTTTGTTCTTTGGCTATTGCAACCAGTTCTTGGTAATAGTCAGACAGTTCTCCAGTTTTTGGATCAAACAAATATCTCCCACACATATTGTTTTCTCCTTTTTTAGTCTTGCTTGAATTCCGGCATCTCGATACATTCAATTTAACAGCAAAAGATCGGAGCGTATAGCAAATTGCTTAGGCAGTCATTCTATTTTGAAGGAACGCCTTTGCCTTGAGGTTCGTTTGAGATACCATCCATTCCGCCGGCATGTCCGCCAACGAGATTTGCTCGAGCAATCGCCCGTCCGCCTTCCAGTTTGCTGGCAGCATGAACGATCGAGGTAAAGCCGTATTTGGCACGAATTTTATCGATCAGCAAGTCCAGTTTTCGCTGCTTTAATTGTTCTTCTGGATCTTGGAACAAATCTAGCTGAACACTCTGTGTGAAAACCAATTTTGAGTAAGTGATCCCGACGTGACGCACCACTTGTCCGGTGTAGTATTTGCGAAATAAGAATAGTGCGTGGTCAATCAATACTTTGGTATTGTCTGTCGCAGGAATCTTCATTTGATGGGCAAAGCCTTTCTGTGTCTCTCCAAAAGCCGTTCCGATATAGAGATGGATGCACTGGGTTTGACAGCCTTCCCGGCGGATTCGGGCGGCAACTTGTTCAGCCATTTCTTTGATGACCAATTCGATCTCCCGCTGCAAGTAATAATTTCGATTTAGCACTTGATTATTGCCATAACTTTTTTCCATCGTTTTGGGGGCCGGTTCGGCTAAAATCGTTCGATCGATCCCGTTGGCATGATGGTACAACTGTTCTCCGATAATGCCCATGCGGCTGCGTAAAAAATCTGGATCAGCATGAGCCAGTTCTTTGATTGATTCGATGCCTAACTGTGCCAATCGTTTTTGCGTGCGAGAACCAATCCCCCAAAAATCAGTCATTTTTTGTATTCCCCACACCTTATTTGCCACATCTTGGTACGTCCATTCGGCAATGAAAGAGGGATTTTTTTTTGCTTCGGTATCGAGTGCCAATTTTGCCAGCAGGGGATTATCTCCGATCCCAACAGTGACCCGCAACCCTGTTGCTTTAAAGACATGGGCTTTGATTTTTTCCGCCAGTTTATGCCGTTTTTCGCTGCGGGAAAGGGAAGTGTCAGGAAAAAATAAATGTAAGCTTTGCGTTACATCCATCAATGATTCATCAATGGAATAGAGTAAAAGGTCTTCATCTGCCACATAATGCCGATAAACATTGTTAACTTTCAAATTTTCTTTGATGTAAAGATTCATACGAGGAGATACCTTGTACAGATCCGGATGATTCGGCAAGTTGTCGGCACGGGTGACATTGGTGATTCCTAGCACCGTTTTTGCCATTGGTGAAGCAGCCAGAACCAATCCATTTCCCGTGTTATCCGAATGAGACATGACGACAAGCAGGGTAGTTAAAGGATCAAGACCTCTCTGGACACATTCGACAGATGCATAGAAAGATTTGACATCAATGAATAAAATATCCCGTAACGGTTCTTTGTCATAATTAAAATGCCCCATCAAAAACGCCTCCCTAGTTGTATAATACAAACATATGTTCTCTTTTGTAAAGCGAACATACTTTAAAACTTTGCATTTTGATAAAAAAAATCCTACGCCTCAAGAAAATGCTCCATAAAGACACAAGCAAAAAAAGCGGCAAGCAACAAAAAAAGCTCCTTGATAGGAGCTTTAAGGAAGAAGGAGCTTTAATGAAAATATAGGAGCTTTAAGAAAGAATTAGCCTCCCAAAAAATCGCGTCTTGTGGCCATTTTTTGGTGCCGTTTCAGGCGACAAAAATGTGCTGGTTTTTTATTGTACTTTTCGTCAACTACCGCTTCTTTTTCGTTATAATAAACTTATAGTGAATAAACGAACAAAACTGTTAAAGAAGCAATGCAAGCGATTACTGTTGCTTCTTATTTTCTAAGGGAATCCCTAATGTAAAGGTCGTTCCGTAAACGGTGCTTTTTACTTGCAGAATCCAATCGTTTTTCTTAGCAATCGATGAGACGATGAATAAGCCAAGACCAGTTCCATTGGACTCTGTTTTCGTTGTGAAAAAAGGAGTGAACATTTTGCTTTCTATTTCTTTCGGGATCCCGGGACCATTATCTGTTACGGTCAGTTGCGCAAATTGTTTGTCGCCATAAGCCAATGAATGGTTTTGAAATGCTGCTAGCTGTTTCTCTGCCGCTGCTTCCAATCTGACTTGGATCTGGGGCTGATCTGGCTGAGCCTGATACGCGTTGGTGATCAAATTGTATAAGATAACTTGTAAATCACTGGCTTCAAGGCGTGCAGTGCCGACAAAAGAAGCTTGATAAGTTAATGTGACTTTCTTTGGTACGAGTACCCGCATTGTTTCAATGGCTTCTGATACTACTTCTTCGATCGAGAGGGATTCTTTCGTTTTGATGCCCGTTTTTGTAAAGCGCAATACATTGGTCGACAGTTTTTGCCCTTTTTGCGCTGCTTGGTAGACTTCGTTTAGATCAGATACAAGGGCTTCATTGGATTGGTATTCATCAATCAGCAGTTGCAGATTGCCAATCATTGGGGTGAGAAAGTTGTTCATATCATGGACGATGGTCGTGGTTAACAAACCGACCGTTTCCAATTGCGACTTTTGCATCATCGATTTTTCAAGCGCATGTTTTTCCTTTAAAAAATTTTGGCGCTCAAGCAAACGAAGATTTTCGATATAAGCACGGTTTTGGCGATTGTAATGACTAAAACTGACTGCCAAAAGAATGATGATTGCTAAGAGAATCGTCAGTAAGCCAAGGATGATCAGATTTTTTTGCAATGCGAGTCCATTGCGCTCATAAAAGTCCGATGAACTGGCAACGATCCAGTGGGCATCTCCAATCGTGATCCATTCATAGGCGGAGATTTTTAAAACCTTTTTAGGGTCTTCTTCGGTCCACCAATAAGAATTGTAACTTAATGTTCCTTTTTGATTGGCTTTTTGTATGTCTTCTAAATGAGCCAGATCGCTGTAGTCGAGATCTGGGTATTTCAGTTTTCGGCCATTGATGATATCCAGTCCAATCTGTTGGGTGGAAGGGTGCATCAGCACTTTCATTTCTTCATTTTTGACCATCGTATAGCCATTCTGGTTTTCTGTGGTGTCAATCTCTTGCTGATACAGCTCTTCAAGATTGATTGGCAGAACCAAGATAGATTGAAGAACTTGATGCTTGTCGTAGACCGGCCGATACAAATTGACATAAGACGTATCATTAGCAAAGTAAGCTTCGCCATTTTGAAGAATCGAACCCTTTAATGCTTTTTGATAAAGAGGATCTTGTTCAAAAGCAGTAGCTTTGACGGGTTCTTCCACAAATTGGTCAGCATGAATGTCTTTGCCAGAAAGGAGAGTGCCTGTAGGTGAAACGAGATATAACCCGGCAGCAGCCGAAGTCTTGAATAGTAAGCTGCTGTCTAACTGCGTATCTTCGATCAGTTCATGGTAATTGTTTTCATTAAAAATATTCGATGCGTAATCTTCCAGTGCCAAAGTATAAGCTTTGATTTCTAGGCGTAAGATTTTGATTGCGGAATCATTGATTTTGGCCAATTGATTCTCGCCCATTTTCAACGCATGCTTTTGTGTCTGTTGATAGCTGTTTGCGGTGATGACCATACCTAAAATAGTCAACAAAAGGACAGTCATCATCCCTAGAACCAGCAATCGGCTTGAAGGCTTTTTCATAAAAAAGTGCTCCCTTAAATAATTTGATCCTAAGAACGAGGAGGAAAGAAAGTGCGAAACGAAAAAATTCTTGTTGTTGATGATGATCCAGCCATACGACGCTTGATATGGAAATCGCTCCAATCGACCGGCATTCTGATCTACCAAAGTGACTCGGTGGAAAAGACGGTCGACATCATGACACGAGTAAAATTTGATTTATTTTTATTGGATATTAGTTTAGAACACGAAAATGATGGCTATTATCTTGCTCAGATTATACGTGAAGAAGACCCACTTGTGCCAATCATTTTTCTCAGTGGCAAGAAAAATGAAGAAGACATCATTACTGGATTAGAAATGGGGGGCGATTATTATATTACCAAGCCATTTTTGCCAAATTTATTAAAAGCACAAGTCACTGTGACTCTTGATAGAGGACAAGTGCTCAAACAACATCGCTCTCTTGCCAAAGAAAGCAAAATCAAGATTGGCGATTTCTGTTTTGACAAGTCTCGCTACCAGTTATACAAAAAGGAAGAGCCGATCAAGCTTTCATCCAAGGAAACAAAACTGATGCAATTTTTTATAGAAAATCCGGATCAAGTGTTTTCAAAAGAACAAATCTACCAACGTGTGTGGAATGGCAGTGAGTTAGATGCAAACACGGTCATGGTCTTTATCAATCATTTAAGAAACAAGATTGAAGATGACCCAAAACAGACCCGCTACATCAAAACGGTATGGGGATTAGGCTATACTTTTTTGCCTCATGGTGCGTGAAGGATTTCTTCTAATTGGGCAAAATAAATCCCTAGTGCCAGTAAATCAGCAGAACCTCCAGGACTTAAATGTCGCTGGGTCAATAATCTGTCGTAAATCTGTAATTCATCAAGCAATTCTTCTTTTGTGAAAGAGGCTTGGTGAATTTTTTTGCTTTCTTCTTTCACTGTTTGCCAAGCGGATAAGCCGCCGCGATGCAATAAATTCCCATCTTCGATCTCACTCATCAAGAAAATCAGTCCCCGCAAGAAACGTTCCTCCAGCGGAAGGTGGCTGTTTGTTCGCAGAAAGGGGAGCAGTTTATGAGTCAAACTAGGGTAACCTGCAGCGGCTTCTCCCCGAATCCCAGTGATTCCATAGTCCAAATAGAGCTGTTCGCCATAGGTGAGCTGGGTCTTTTCCTCTAAGTCTTTGAAATCTTCTGCGAGTAAATGGGCGGTCATCTGCTGCGTGTAAGTCAGGATCTCCTCGCTCTCTTCTTTAGTTAATGGGATGGTCTTTTCTTGCAAGTACCAGCCAGTGGCTCCTAAAATGACGGCAAATGAAAAGTTGGCGCCTTTATGGGTATTGATGCCCTGGGTGGCGCGCAGCATGGCGTTTTCTGCAGCTACTCCGATGTTTCGAAGCGTATCAAACAACTCCCTCGGGGTTCCTTTGTGTGTCAGACCAGCATCTAAATATTGATAAAAATAAGGGCGTAAGCTGATCGTACTGTCAATAAAAGTAAAGAGATTCATGTCCTGATGGGCACCGGTGGACAAGGGATCCACTAGTCCAGGTTTAGGACTGAGACTGACTTCATAGAACAGCGCTTTAAGAGCATAATCGGTGATCTGGTTGGCAAGGGACTCAGTCAATTTGTCTTCGCTCCATTTCCGCCAAAATAAACTGCAACGAGCGATCGAGATGTTCGTGGGTGATCAGTGTGATTTGTTCGACATTCTTTGTTTTCATCCCCCGAAAGATCAGCCAGTGTTCTTCCAATGCTTTGTCTCTTCGTTTCGTCGAGCGGATGGCAATGTCGCGAAAGTAAACGAGATAGGCTTGTAATTCCAGAACAATTGATTTCAAGCGGGGCATTTGACTTTTTTCATAGATAAACGCGTTGAAATCAGAGAAATTTTTCAAAACCAGTTCAATTTCATCGGCCTGATTGTAGTGTTCGCCTTGTTCTAATAAGGCTTGCAATTCTTGGAAGTCTGCTTCAGTCATTTGGTTCATCGCTTTGATGGTCGCTAGTGTATCCAATGATTTACGGATATCGTAAATTTCATAAGCGTCTTTGATGCGAATCCCTTTGACGACGATTCCTGCTTTAGGAATATGTTCGACCAGTTTTTCATTTACTAATTGCTTCATGGCTAACCGAATCGGAGTGCGACTAATGTTCAATTCTTCAGCAAAGACTTTCTCATTGATGCGAGTACCTGCTGGAATATCACCAAGGATAATGGTTTTTCGAAACGCTTCATAAATCAGAACGTTCAATGTTTTGTTTTGTGTTAAATCAAGATTTTTTTTAACGGCTTCAACGATATTACTCATTTATTTTCCTCATTTCTCATGATACCTCTGAAAATAAAACATGGACATCGGTCTTTTTCAAGATGTTCGTGCATTTCCTCATGGTTTATTAATGAAAAGAGGGACGAGACCGCAATATCGACCCGTCCCAATCATTAATTATTGTGGAATGTAAAGCGGCATATGACCTAGTAACACAATGGTAACGATAAAGATGACAAAGATTCCTAATGCATATTTGGCTGCTTCTTTTTGCCATTGCCCCATATCCAATCCCGTCAAACGTAACAGCAAGTAGATAAAGGCAACCAATGGACTCAATAAGTGGAACGCTTGTCCCATCAGTGAAGCTAGTGCCATCTGCATATTGGTAAAGCCATAAGCACGTCCTGCTTCTGCCAATACAGGTAACACACCAAAATAGAAACCGTCATTGGAGATGAAGAAGGTACCTGGCGCTGAAATAAGGGCGATAACTAGTCCCCAGAAGCCGGCTAATTCTTTCGGAATAATGTGGGTAAAGCTGTTTGCTAGTGCTTCTGCCATACCGGAACCTTGGAACAAGCCCATGAATACGCCAGCTGCAAAGACTAAGATGACGACTTGAACCGCATCTCCGCCATTGGCACCAATTCGTGAAGATTGATCTTTTAGCACAGGATAGTTGACCATCAAAGCAATACATGTTCCTACTAAGAACAACAAAAGCGGTGGCAATGCAATCGCATCAACGAAGGAACTAGCCACGAGCCATGCAATTAATCCAATCGTCAAGATACCATTGAATAAAAAGTTTTGCGGCCGACGAATCTGCAGGGTTTCAGGGTCTGTTACCGTTGTCATTTCTTCGATTTCAGCAGCAGTCAATTCAGTGATCCCTAAACGAGCCCGTTCTTGTTTCCCCATTCTGCGAGCAACAAAGAAGATCACATAAAGAACTGAAATAATCATTCCTGGTGCCAGATAAGTCAGAATATCCGCATCCACTTCCAAAACGGCCATCGCACGAGCGGTAGGGCCCCCCCAAGGGAGTAAGTTCATGATCGTATTTTGCAAGATCACCAATACCCCGAGGTTCATCATTTTCATATTCAATTTTTTATAAATCGGAATAAAAGCTGAACAGCAGATTAGGGTAGTCGTTGTTCCATCCCCATTTAAAGAAACGGTAGCTGCAACGATAGCCGTTGCCATCAAGACTTTCATCGGATCGCCTTTTGCGAAATAGATCATTTTTTTAGTGATTGGATCAAACAATCCGGCGTCCAGCATGATCGAGAAGTATAGAATCGCAAACAGCAACATAATCCCCGTATTAGAAGTTGTTTTGATTCCTTCTAGAACAAAATCTCCGATGTTTCCCTCTTTGGATACTCCTGCCACCATTGCAACTAAAGTGAAGACCAAAGGAATGATCACCAACGAAGTGAATGGAGACATTTTCTTTTTCATGATTACAAACATAAAGACAATAATCATGGCATAAGATAAAACCGTCAATAACATATTTTTCTTCCTTTCTACAACTGATTTAATAATTTCTGTTTTTGTAAACGGTGCCAATTATTACCAATAAAAAACAAGTTCTCATATCTTTGGGGGAGAAAGACACATATTAGAAACAATTCGCTTTTCCGTTTGACGACTATAGAATAAGCAATATTCGATGGATAAGATAGATTGAATACGGAAAAAGAACAGGAAAAAAACAATTTGGTCTAGGTGTTCTTAATAGAGGCTTAACAAGATATTAATAAAATCTTAACGGCTGATAAACGTTGTTAAATCAACGTTTATCAGCCGTTTTTGGAAATATTTGAAAAATAGGAACAGAAAAAAAACAATAATCTTTGATTTAGAACTACCGGATTGGTCCATTATCAATATAATGTGGATGAGAACGAAAAAAATGAAAGGAGTAACTTCATGGGATTATTCACCCGACTGTTCAAAAAAAGTGAACCTCATCAAGAAATAACAAAAATCTCTTCTGAAAAACACGATGATGATGAATCTGAAATGAAATGGAAAGCGGTTCCTGCATATATCGAAGCGAGTACAGAAGACTATCAGCTTGTTAGTTTGATCGCGACAGCCATTGCGGCAGGTGATCAACCGAAAAGTCAATTTGTGGTCAAAAAAGTAATGCAGCGCAATCCGGAGGCGAAACTTGTGTCTATCATCGCAGCAAGTCTAGCGGCTGGGATCAACGCGCAGAGTCAGTTTGTTGTACAAAAGATCCATAAAAAATAGGAATTTGGAGGGAAAACAATGTTACGCAAATTTAAAATTTCGATTGATGGCAAAGAATATTTAGTAGAGATGGAAGAAGTCGGGGGTACACCACAAGCGGCTCCCATTCAGCCGCCGGTTCAACCAGTTGTTGAAACACCAGCTCCACAAACCGCAACACCAGCCGCAGCTGAGACACCTGCCTCCCAAGCAGCACCCATTGCTGCAGGCGCAGATGCCATGCCTTCGCCAATGCCGGGAACGATTTTGAAAATCTTAGTGAATGTTGGCGATACTGTGGAGGAAAATCAACCACTGATGATCTTAGAAGCTATGAAAATGGAAAATGAGATTGTTGCTGGAAAAGCGGGAACAGTAGCTGGTATTCATGTTACTCAAGGGGAAATGGTCAATCCTGGTGACCCGTTGATCACGATTCATTCATAGGATTGGATCAATAAAAAATTTAATGAATAGAGGAAGTGACGTTAGTGGAAACTCTGATTGAAGGCTTTTTAGGGATGGGACAAGAACCCGGACGGATTGTCATGATGGTAGTCGGTGGCATCCTGATGTATTTAGGAATCAAAAAAGAATATGAACCAACACTGCTAGTTCCGATGGGGCTAGGAACCATTTTAGTAAATTTCCCGAATTCTGGTGTGTTGAGTGCTGGCGGGGAACCGGGACCTTTTCAAGTATTGTTTGATATGGGAATCTCAACCGAGTTATTTCCATTGCTTTTGTTTATCGGAATTGGAGCCATGATCGACTTCGGTCCGCTACTCCAAAATCCTTTTCTGCTTTTATTTGGGGCTGCAGCCCAATTTGGTATTTTCTTTACGATCATCGTTGCTGTCTTATTAGGATTTGATTTGAATGATGCAGCTTCCATTGGCATCATTGGAGCCGCCGATGGTCCAACATCGATCTTTGTCGCCAACACGTTGAATTCCAAATATATGGGAGCAATCATGGTTGCAGCTTATTCGTATATGGCATTGGTGCCAATCATTCAGCCGGTTGCAATCAAGGCGGTCACAACGAAAAAAGAGCGCTCGATTCGGATGACTTATCGTGCTGGCGAAGTTTCACAAACAGCAAAAATTCTTTTTCCGATCGTGATTTCTGTCGTTGCCGGACTCATTGCCCCTGTATCTCTGCCATTAGTTGGTTTCTTGATGTTCGGAAATCTTTTGAGAGAATGTGGCGTATTAGACCGACTTTCTATCACGGCTCAAAATGAGCTGGTCAACATCATTAGTATTTTGTTGGGACTCTCTATCTCAGTAAAAATGCAGTATGAAGAATTTTTGCAAGTCGATACATTGATGGTAATCGCTTTAGGTTTAGTTGCCTTCATTATGGACTCTGTCGGTGGTGTCTTATTTGCTAAACTGCTGAACCTGTTCAGAAAAGAAAAAATCAATCCAATGATTGGCGCCGCAGGAATTTCGGCATTCCCTATGTCAAGTCGAGTGATCCAAAAAATGGCAACAGATGAAGACCCACAAAACTTTATTTTGATGCATGCAGCCGGTGCCAATGTTTCTGGTCAGATTGCTTCCGTTATTGCAGGTGGTTTATTGCTTGCTTTACTAACCTAAGAAAGGAGAAATTCGATGTCAGCAGATTTAATGAAATCACTGGAATTGTTAGTGCTGGGCTGGGGTGGCGTCTTTGTGGTTATCTTGATTATCTATCTTGCTTCCATGCTGCTCAGCAAACTTTTCCCAATAAAAAAATAAAAAGACAAAGAAGAGACGTTTATGTATTCAATCAAACGGTTATGGCTAAGAGATCAAGGAGTCTATGAACAGTGGGCTTCCTTGATGGATCAAGCCGGTCTGAATAAAGAGGAAGAACTGGATTACACAGTGGGGATCTATCATAACGATTTACTGGTTGCGACTGGATCTTATTACCGCAACATATTGAAATGCTTGGTTGTTTGCAAAACCTTTCAATCAGAAAATCTACTGACGGAAATCATTCAGCATCTGATTGATCGCTTGGCAGAAGAAGGAGAACAGCATTATTTCTTGTATTCAAAACCCAACAATGAATCGATCTTTCGCTCACTAGGGTTTCAGAAAATCATCGCAACCTCAGAAATTCTTTTTATGGAACGAGGGTTGCCTAATTTTACCAGCTATCTTTCTCTCTTAGCCCAAGGAAAAAAAACGGGCAGCGGCAGTAGTATCGTGATGAATGCCAATCCCTTTACCAAAGGACATCAGTATCTTGTCGAGACAGCTGCGGAGCAGAGTCAGCAAGTCTATGTCTTTGTGCTATCCGAAGATCGTTCAGAGTTTTCGACTGCAGACCGGATGGCAATGGTCAAACGCGGTGTCGCTCATTTGCCCAATGTGACGGTGTTTCCTACCAATGATTATCTGGTGTCTTCTGCAACATTTCCTTCCTACTTTCTGAAAGACAGTGCCATAGAAACAGTGGCAAAGCTTCAGGCAAAGGTGGATGCGCAACTATTTAAAGAGAAGATAGCCCCAGTGTTAGACATTCGGACACGGTTTGTCGGCGAGGAACCTTATTCAAAGGTGACCGATACGTACAATCATGCGATGCAGGAAATGTTTGGCGATTCGTTAGAATTGGTTATTTTACCTAGATTGCGTGTTGCTGGCGAGATCATCAGTGCCACCAAAGTTCGAGAAGCCTTGAAAAATCAGGATGACCGCCGTTTGCATCAATTTTTACCAGCAACGACCTATCATTATCTAAAAAACGAGAGGTGAACCCCTATGGAAATTACACAAATTGCAGTAGCCGGTACAGTAGAGTCGAGCGACATTTTGATTACTGTTGAGCCAATTGAAGTTGAAGAAATCCGAATTTCTCTGGAAAGCAGTGTGGAGAAACAATTTGGTCAGCAAATCAAAAAAATGATCGAAGAGACCATCAAAAATTTAGGAATCAAGTCTGTTCGAGTAGCTGCCGTTGATAAAGGCGCTTTGGATTGTACGATTCAAGCCCGAACCATTACCGCCATTCATCGGGCAGCAAAAAAAGACGCATATGATTGGAAGGAGATTGACTCATGGAACGTTTAAGAAGAACCATGATGTTTGTTCCAGGCGCAAATGCAGCAATGCTAAGGGACGCGCCGTTATATGGTGCAGACTCAATTATGTTTGATTTAGAAGATGCCGTTTCTCTGAAAGAAAAAGATGCTGCGCGTACATTGGTTCACTTTGCATTGAAAACATTTGATTACAGCAATGTAGAAACAGTTGTACGGATCAATGGACTAGACGCCGGTGGCGCCCAAGATGTTGAAGCAATGGTCTTGGCTGGTGTTGAAGTTATTCGCTTGCCAAAAACAGAGACGGCACAAGATATTTTAGATGTAGATGCGGTGATTACATCTGTTGAAAAAGACAATCAGATTCCAGTGGGGACAACGAAAATGATGGCAGCCATCGAGTCTGCAGAAGGGGTATTGAATGCCCGGGAGATCGCCAAAGCGTCAGAGCGACTGATCGGAATTGCTTTAGGAGCAGAAGATTACGTCACAAATATGAAAACCAAGCGCTATCCCGACGGACAGGAATTAGCCTTTGCCCGCAACATGATTCTGCATGCAGCCAGAGCTGCAGGAATCGCGGCTATCGATACCGTCTATTCGGACGTGGACAATGTAACAGGCTTCCAAAATGAAGTGCAACAAATCAAGCAACTAGGATTTGATGGGAAGTCCGTGATCAATCCACGACAAATCCCATTGGTAAATGCGATTTATACACCGACAGAAAAAGAAATCCAGAATGCCAAAGAAGTCATTTGGGGCATTCGTGAGGCGGAAGCAAAAGGCTCCGGAGTTATTTCAGTCAATGGAAAAATGGTGGACAAGCCCATCGTTGAACGGGCACAGCGAGTGATTGCATTGGCTAAGGCCGCGAAGTTGATTACGGAGGAGGAGATTTAGGCATGGTCATGAACAAAGTAGGCAAAGAGATTCCACAAGTATATGCGGATCAATACGGTGTGTTCGAAGGAGAATTGGTGCATATCGATACGTATCAAGAAGCGAGTCGTACCGTTACTCCCGTTCGCCCAAGAGATACCAAACTTCTTGGTAGTATTCGTGAAGCCATCGAAAAGACAGGGCTGAAAGATGGCATGACGATTTCCTTCCACCATCATTTTCGTGAAGGGGATTATGTCATGAATATGGTCTTGGAAGAAATCGCTAATATGGGTATCAAAAATATTTCGATTGCCCCGAGCTCCATCGCAAACGTCCATGCACCATTGATTGACCATATCAAAAATGGCGTTGTTACCAATATTACTTCCAGCGGATTGAGAGACAATGTAGGGGCAGCGATTTCAGCAGGAATCATGGAAAATCCTGTTGTGATCCGTTCACATGGCGGTCGTGCTCGGGCCATTGCCGCTGGTGATGTGCATATCGACGTGGCTTTTTTAGGCGCACCAAGTGCAGATGCTTATGGTAATGCCAATGGGACAGTAGGAAAAGCCACCTGTGGCTCATTAGGGTACGCAATGATCGATGCAAAATATGCAGATAAAGTTGTGATCATCACAGATACGCTGGTGCCATTTCCGAATACACCAATCAGTATTCCGCAAACCGATGTGGATTATGTGGTTGAAGTGGAAGCAATCGGTGACCCACAAGGGATTGCCAAAGGAGCAACCCGCTTTACCAAAAATCCGAAAGAACTATTGATCGCAGAGTACGCAGCAAAAGTGATCACAAATTCTCCTTACTATAAAGAGGGTTTCTCCTTTCAAACAGGTACCGGTGGTGCTGCATTAGCTGTTTCCCGCTTTTTGCGCGAAGCGATGCTGAAAGACGGAATAAAAGCGAGCTTTGCATTGGGCGGGATTACCAATGCAATGGTGGAACTATTGGAGGAAGGATTGGTTGAAAAAATCATTGATGTACAAGATTTCGATCATTCTTCAGCCCTTTCATTAGGAAGCAATGCCGGACACTATGAAATCGATGCCGAGATGTATGCTTCGCCGTTAAGTAAAGGCTCGGTGATCAACCAATTAGACACCGCTATTTTGTCCGCATTGGAAATCGATACAGACTACAATGTGAACGTGATGACAGGATCTGATGGTGTGATTCGCGGCGCATCAGGCGGGCACTCTGATACGAGTATGGCATGCAAAATGAGTCTCGTTATTTCCCCATTAGTGCGAGGCAGAATTCCAACGATCGTTGACAAAGTAAATACGGTAGTCACTCCAGGAACAAGTATCGATGTGATCGTGACAGAAGTAGGGATTGCCATCAATCCAGCACGTCAAGATTTGATTGAACAGTTTAAAACATTAGATGTGCCTCAGTATACGATCGAAGAGTTAAAAGAGAAAGCTTACCAGATTGTTGGAACGCCTGAAGCCATTCACTATGGCGATAAAGTAGTGGCATTGATTGAATACCGCGATGGCACCCTCATTGATGTTGTGAGAAATGTGTAGCTTGTTATTTGAGGGACCGGAAGTTTCATTAGCAGAAGTATTGGCGGCGAGAGAACAGCGTGCAAAACGGCAAAAAGAGTTACTGGATTCGGCGCCCCAATACACACTGCTGTCGGCCACCATGAATATTCCCGGACCTGTCAAAACATCAGCTGGATTAGAAGTCGTTTTTAAAAGCTTGATGGATGAAGTCGAATTAGCTGTGGCCGATGTTTTTTCTTTCCTTCATCTTTATCGAAATGAAAAAACTGGTTATGAATATTTTCTTTTACTTCCTTTAAAAAAAGAAGAATTAAAGAAAAGGATGGTGAAACTTGAAGAAAGCCATCCTTATGGGCGATTAGCCGATCTTGATGTGCTCTGGCTAGAAGCGGGTGAAGTGCAGTCGATCAGTCGCGAAGCGTTAGACTACCCCAAACGCCGCTGTTTTGTTTGTGACAAGGAAGCAAAACTATGTGGACGATCAAGAAGGCATTCTGTCGAAACAATACAGCAAAAAATAAATGAACTCGTTTCAAAAGGAAGGATGCAAGCAGATGACTAAGAAAATTCAATTCATGGAAACAGTCTTACGTGACGGCCAACAAAGCTTGATCGCTACCAGAATGCCAACGTCAGATATGTTGCCCATCATTAAAACATTGGATGAAGTAGGCTACCATTCATTAGAAATGTGGGGCGGAGCAACCTTTGATTCATGTATTCGTTTCTTAAATGAAGATCCTTGGGAACGTCTACGGCAGATTCGCCGCGAAGTGAAGAACACCAAATTGCAGATGCTTCTTCGGGGGCAAAACTTACTGGGATACAAAAATTATGCGGATGATGTGGTGCGAAAATTTGTTGAGACATCGATCAAGAACGGCATCGATATTATTCGTGTATTTGATGCGTTGAACGATACCCGAAATTTGGCGACTTCTATCACAACAGCTAAAGAAGCTGGCGGTCATTGTCAAACAGCGATCTCTTATACAACCAGCGAAGTGCATACCGTTGCATACTTTGTGCACTTAGCAAAAGAAATGGCGGATCTTGGAGCTGATTCGATTTGTATCAAAGATATGGCTGGTGTCCTGACCCCTCAAATCGGATTTGAATTGGTCAGCCGAATCAAAGATGCTGTGGATCTGCCATTAGAGGTCCACACCCACGCCACCAGTGGTATTTCAGAAATGACTTATTTGAAAGTTGCAGAAGCTGGAGCAGATATTATCGATACAGCAATTTCTTCATTTGCAGGGGGAACGAGTCAGCCAGCAACAGAATCTGTGGCGATTGCCTTGGAAGAACTAGGATTTGAGACAAACCTGGACAAAAAGAAATTGGCTGAAGTTGCTGATTATTTCAATCCAATCCGTGATCGGTTCCGAGAGGAAGGAATCTTGAATCCGAAAGTCAAAGATACAGAACCAAAAACATTGATTTATCAAGTGCCTGGTGGGATGTTATCCAACTTATTGAGTCAATTGACAGAACAAGGTCTGCAGGACAAGTACGAAGAAGTATTGGCCGAAGTGCCGAAAGTGCGTGCCGACCTTGGATTTCCTCCTTTAGTTACCCCTTTGTCTCAAATGGTTGGCACACAGGCGTTGATGAATGTGATTTCTGGTGAACGCTACAAATTAGTCCCAACGGAGATCAAAGACTACGTTCGTGGTCTTTACGGTCGTCCTCCGGCACCGATCAAAACAGAGATCCAAGAAAAAATCATTGGAACAGAAGCGGTGATCACCGAACGTCCAGCAGATTTGATTCCGCCGCAGCTCCCTGCATTCGAGCAAGAAATCAATGAATATGCCAAAACGGAAGAAGATGTGCTGATGTATGCTCTTTTCCCAGCGCAAGCAAAAGATTTCTTGGGCAGACGAGAAGATCCATTTTATGACGTGGCGATCCAGACCGTCGATGTCACCATCGCAATTCCTTAAAAAGAAAAAGACTGAAACGTTTCTGAGCGAAAAACACTTCGTGTGACCTCAGAAGTTTCAGTCTTTTTTTATGGCTAATAGAAGTGAAAAGGGGAAGAAACGGCATTCAACAATTGATCGCAACAGTGTATTTTTAATTTTGACAAGTGAGAAATAAAAACAAATAGAAAAAAGGATTTGCTAGAGAATATTTTTTTACAAAACAAAAAGAGTGGCCAACGATTAATGGTCGACTACTCTTTTTCAACAGTTAAGGTTATCCAATTTTTTTAACTCTCCCGCCAATTTTATTTGCGAAGCGTTCGGCATCTTCTTTGCATGTATAAGTCAAAGCAATTGATTTATCTCGAGTTCTTTTTCCCTGTGCTGTCAGATAACCATGAAATATCTTGATAGCATACACTGCACGTTCCACCTCCTCTACTGTTAAAGAATAACAAAAATACCGCTTACAATCAAGGGTTCTTAAATAAAAAATAACAATTCTTTCTGTTTTTTTATTGTTTTTGGTCAATTTGAGCCTGTTTTCCCAGAAAGTGTGTCTCCGTTGAACAGAAAGGACGGAAATTTGGGCTAAGGCGGAAACGACTACTTCTTTTATTCTAGGCGGTATAATAAGAAAAGCATGGAAACGAAACTCGCAGTCATGGCAAAAGCAGGAGGGGAAAATAAGTGAAAGATTTTCAACTGAAATTTATAACGAACAAAGAAACTGTCAGATGGTTAAAAATTTTACATGCCTTTGAACGAAAAGCGATTCGCTCCGTCAAAGAGTTGGCCCAGATCACAACAAGTACTACACGGACGATTGTTACCGATATGCAAGAGATCCGAGCCTTTTTCCGTCATTCAGTTACGATCGAAACTGCCACGGTAGGCTATGTCTTCAAAGAAAAGACCCGCGAGGATTATTTAAAAGAGAAGCGGCAGTTACTTGAGAATGAGCCGCTTTTTCAGATTTTAGAAGGGATTTTTCAAAATGAGATCAAAGGGATTGGGGAATGGGCAGATCAGCTGCACATTTCTGAAAGCACGTTACTGCGCTATCTAAAGAATGTGGAAAGCGAATTGTCCCGATATCGCTTATCCTTCTCGTCGAGGAATATTGATCTCATCGGAAAGGAAATCGATGTTCGCAGTTTTTTTCATGATTTTTACTACGAATCAGAAACTACCCCTCACACGGTCTTTCCCTCGATTGCGATTCAGAATATTGCCTTTGCGTTGCAAAAGGAGCATTTTTTCAGCAGTTATCCTAATGTGTCATTAGGGGATTTTAGCTACACGCTGATGATCGCTTTAGAGCGTGAAGGACGGTTAGTAATTGATTCAGACAGGATTCAATCGTTAAAAGAAAGTCAGGCATTTCAACTATTTGCTAGGATCAATGAGGTGATCGAAGCATCTGCTGGTAAACCGTTGGCAACGGATGATTTGTTGTATCTGTATGTGATGATTTTATGTCGACGCTCCTTGACAGATTTAGACGGGGAGCAGCGCTTTGTCGGGGAACACCAACCGAATCAAGCGATCACTGTCACTGCAAAATTATTTTTAGACGCTTTTGGTCAACAAAGCACCAATCTAAAGCGGGATCTCATATTTGTTCGCTCATTTTTTACGATGTTGTCTTTAAAAGAACAATTATCACCGGTAACGAATCAAAATATACTGGATGTTCATGAGGTAGTCCAAGAAAAATTTCCCCAGATGTATCATGAATTTTTTGCCTTCTTTCAGGAACATCATCAACAAGTGACAGGTGGTCAGACACCAGTGACAGAAATCACGGTGATGGCTGTGCTCTTTATGGATTCTCTACAGGAAATTCATTGGGGAACACCTCAAAATATTGCTTTCTTATTAGAGGGAAATAGTCTAGTTTGTCAAAATATAGAGGCCACTGCAATCAAATATCTTGGCCGCTTTCAGCAGCTGTTTTTTCCTAATGCTTTGGAGATGAACCCAGATTATCTGAAAAAAAATCAGATTGATCTCGTAGTGACAAATTACAGTGAATATGGTGACGATCAATTACTTGGAAATCGATACCTCTTATTCAAATCGATTCCAGATGCAGAGGATTGGAATCGACTGTTGCGAGAAATCAACCCTCGGATCATCCATGAGTTTTCGCTGAAAAATGGCTAATACAGCCGATTGTTTCTTCCAGTAGGTCAAAAACAACTGACAGCAACTAAAGCATTTCTCTGTTCACTGATAAGTACCAACATGACAGGCACAACTTGATCGATAGCAGGGTCTTTGATGAAAAAGAGCAATAAATGCGTATTTGTCTATGAACAATCCTTTGAGTAGTGCTGTTTGGAAACGCGAGGAGGAAACTGGTTGGAAAAAGAAGTGTCGGTCATTTTTTTGGTATTTACCATTGGCAGCTGTCTTAGTTCTTTTTTTATGGTCTTCGTTTATCGTTTGCCCCGTCATGAATCACTCGGAGGTCGTTCTCATTGTGAAAACTGCGGACAAACGCTCTCCCCATATCAGTTGATTCCTATCTGGTCTTTTTTTCTGTTAAAAGGACAGTGCAGTCATTGCGCAATCCCCATCAATCCGCTATACCCGGTAAGTGAACTGATTGGCGGAATCCTCCTAGTTATTTTGTATGTATTTTAGGGGGTGGGGAGTAAAGAAGATAGAAGTCGTAACGGTCAATCAACTCAATGAATAGGTGTATCCAATTGAAAGTAAACTGGCGGTTATTAGGGATTCAGGGACAAAAATACTCGAATAATAGGCAGGACTGCTGCAAAGTTAGCTGAGAAATGTCGATGAAACCCAGCAGACTAGCGCAGTAAGTCACCCATTATTCGAGTATTCGGGAGCTAGTGCTCGTACGAAGTTAGCGATTTTATCAAAAAGCCGAGAATACCCGCGACTTTAGACGTGCATTAGCAGCTAAACAGAATGGTATCCATTTGTTTGAAGCTAGAAACTATCAAAAGCAAAAACGAAAAGCAGCACGATTACATGAAAAAGTAATGAACCAACGTACTGATTTTCTAAACAAGTTGAGTACGGAAATTATCAAAAACCACGATATTATCTGTATTGAAGACTTAAATACCAAAGGTATGTTGCGCAATCATAAACTAGCAAAAAGCATTTCTGATGTTTCTTGGTCTAGCTTTGTGACGAAATTACAGTACAAAGCTGACTGGTACGGACGTGAAATCATCAAGGTAGATAAATGGTTTCCTTCTAGTCAAATTTGTTCAGAATGTGGCCATAAAGACGGCAAGAAATCTCTCAAAATTCGAGAATGGACTTGTCCTATTTGTCATGCGCAACACGACCGAGATATCAACGCTAGTATCAATATTTTGACCGAAGGCCTACGAATACAAGCATTGGCTTAGGAAGCATCAAGAACCGTAGGAACTACGGAGATAGCTTGGTAAACAAGAGACACCGCTGTGAGCAAAGAAATACGCTTGCAAGTACGCTCTATTCCCAAGAATCTCGTGACTTCAGTCATGAGAGGTTCAATTAGCAACTTTGTCTTTTTGATAGACAAATGCACCATTAAAAATAGTTGCAGTGACTTCTACCTCAAGTAGCTCTTTTTCTGAAAGGGGAAGAATGTTTTTTGAAAGAATACAAAGATCAGCTAACTGCCCGACTTTGATCGAACCAATGTCTTGACGACTGAGTGCTCGAGCTGCATCCGCGGTATGAGCAACGAGGGCATCTGCCACATCAATCACTTCATAGGGCATCAATCCTTCAGCTGGGGAACCATCTTTTTCCTTTCTAGCCACCGCATAATAGATTGAATCCAATGGAGAAACATCGATCACTACTGGACTGTCGGTTCCAAAGGCTAATACAGCATCGTGGGTCAAAAAAGAGTGAAAAGGAAACATGTGATTGGCACGTTGCGGACCTACTTCTTCATCTAATGTTTCGTAGCCGACTAATAAATGACTGGGCTGAACAGAAAGAACAAAATGTTCCTGTGCCACTAAAGAAAGATCTGCAGGATCCATGACTTCCAAATGCTCCAGTGTATTATTTTTTCCATCAGAAAGAGGGAAGCGCTCCTGACTTTCTTTAAAAAAGCCCAGCGCTTGGTGAATCGCTTGGTCGCCGATCGTATGGATGCGCATCGGCCAATCTTGCTGGTTTGCTAAGAATATCAACTGGCGCATTTTTTCGATGGCAATCAGCGGCATGCCGATATCGCCATCAAAGTAAGGCGTTTCGTACTCTGATTTTAACAAGGCAGTATGGGTACTTGTCACACCATCAAAGAATTGCTTTACCCCACCCATTTGAACTTTTTCAGAACGATAGTTTTGATAGATATCAGTCAAATGCTCAATCTCCTCACGCATCGCAGGGTAAAAAACCGCCCGTAAAGTCGCTTCTTCTGCAACTTTCTGGTAAAGTTCCGGATAAATCAAGTCGTCCCAGCTTTCACCCGTCAATGCCACATCGCCGATGGTGGTAATCCCATAACGATTAAGCTGTTCCATGTAAGAGAGATAGGTTGAATGACTGTTGGCGTGAAAAGATTGCAGCACCTCTGCCAAATAATTAATAGCGACTGCCTCAAGAAAACAGCCCGTCAATTCGCCATCTTCCATCAAGGCTTCTCCACTGATTCCGGTAGGAACTGACTCGGTTGTGATATTTAAGGCCGCCATTCCTTTACTGTTTAACCAAATGCTGTGGGCATCTCCTGAGATCAGCATGACGGGTACCTCATCACAATAGCGGTCAATCGCTGCTTTCGTGGGATAGACTTGTTGTCCAAAGTCACTGCTGAACCATCCGATCCCAATTTTCCAGCCATGGGTCACAGGGATTTGCGGTACTTGCTGGGCAACTGCTTCTTCAGTTGTTCCCGTGACATGAGTGAGTTGCCCCGCATGAAGCAAAGCGGAAAGATAAAAATGAATATGCGCATCGATAAAGCCCGGGATGATCATTTGGTCATGGCAATCAATGATCGTTGTTTCATCGGGTAATTTTGCAGGAAGGGCATCTAAAGACCCCACATCCTTGATTCTTGTCCCTTCAATTAAAATGAAACCGGCAAATGTCGTTTTTCTTTCTGTATCAAAAATACAGGAAGACTTCAATAATAGATTCATGTTATAACCCCAACTTCCATTCGAGAAAAAGATCGTTGTACTGTTCAACGGCATTTTTTCCTAAGTATTCGTAGTGTTCCATCTGTTCCATTGCTGCCGGATCGGGATAGAACGCTTTATTAGCGGTCAATTCAGCAGGTAATAGTTGTTTCGCGGACTCATTCGGTGTCGCATACCCCACGTATTCCGCATTTTGAGCCGCATTTTCGGGACGTAGCATGAAATTGATAAACGCATAAGCCCCTTCAAGATTGCCGACTGTTTTTGGAATGGCAAAATTATCTGTCCAGATCGCACCGCCATCATCAGGAACGACATAGGTTATGGCCGGATTTTCAGACATGACATACGCCGCATCTCCGGAATAACCAATACCAATCGGTGCATCATTGTTGATCATCAACGTCTTGATTTCATCGGTAAGGACTGCTTTGACATTTGGGCGTAATGCTGTCAATTTTTTGACAGCTTGTTGAAGGGTTGCTGGATCCAGTTCATTTTGAGAATGATCCAAGGCTTGCAAAGCCATTCCTATCGTTTCTCTTGCCCCATCAACGACTAGAATATCGTTAGCAAATTCTGGACGCCACAAATCAGCCCAGCCATGGATGGTGTTAGGATCGATTTGATCCCTATTAACCATGATGCCAATTGTTCCCCAAAAATATGGAATGGAGTATTGATTGTTTTTATCAAAGCGCTGGTTCATCAGAAAATCAGAAAGATCCTCCGTACCGACAAGTTTCTCATGTTCCAAAGGAAGCAACAGCTGTTCCTCGATCATTTTGGGGATCATCGATTCACTGGGGAAAACCAAATCGTATCGTGTACCGCCTTGCTTGACCTTAGTCTCCATTGCCTCGTTGGAGTCAAATGTATTATAAATCACTGAATAGCCACTTTCAGTTTCGAATTTCTTTATCAGATCGGGATCAATATATTCCCCCCAATTATAAATAATAACCGAGTTGGCATCATTCGCTGATGCACTTCCTGATTCATTGGACAACACAGATTTGCCAACAAAAAGAAGACCGAGGATCGCAATGATCCCGCAAAAAAATACCTGCAATCTTTTCAATTCATCAATTCCTTCTTTCTTTTCATATTCTTATTTCTGTAGAATAAATGAAACTTTTACAAAAGGCAATAAAATAAAACCTTTTTAAAAAGACAACGAAAAAGGAATCCGTAAGGCAGCTGACTTTTTTGCTGAAAGAAAAAGTCGAATCAGTTGTAAAATCAAGAATCATTGCCTAAGCTATGAAAGAGAGCTTTCGTTTCTTCAGAAAAGTGATGGAAGTTCATTTACATAATTTCAAGGAGTGGTTTAGATGGAAACAAGAGCAATTGTTATTAATGAATACGGAGATAAAGAACGATTAGAAGAGGCAACTGTTACATTGCCTACTGTTGGCGCCGATCAAGTGCTAGTGAAAGTGGCAGCCACTTCGATCAATCCTATCGACTGGAAATTACGCGAAGGCTACTTGCAACAAATGTTTTCTTGGGAGTTTCCAATCATTCTAGGCTGGGATGTTGCCGGAGAAATCGTTGAGGTTGGTCAAGATGTCAAGGACTATCAAATTGGCGATCGGGTTTTCGCTCGTCCAGAGACGACACGGTTTGGGACCTATGCAGATTATACCCTTGTAGACACGAACTTGTTGGCACGTATTCCCGAAACGGTTTCATTTACCGAAGCTGCAGCAGTTCCGCTTGCTGGATTGACTGCCTTACAAGCCCTATTTGATCATGGCGTATTAAAGGCCGGTGAAAAAGTGTTGATTCATGCCGGTGCTGGTGGTGTAGGTACCTATGCGATCCAATTGGCAAAAAATGCGGGCGCTTATGTTATCACGACGGCAAGTCCCCGCAATCATGACCTGCTCAAGAAATTAGGGGCAGATGAAGTGATCGACTACCATACAACAGATTTTGAAGAAGTTCTTTCTGACATAGATTTGGTTTTTGATACCATGGGTGGCGAGATCCAAAAGAAAAGCTTTTCCGTTCTAAAAGAGCAGGGACGTTTGATTTCTGTATTGAGTATTGAAGATGATTCATTAGCCGCAGCAAAACAAATTGAAGCAAAAGCAATTTGGTTGCGGACAAATGGAGAACAATTAAGTGAATTGGGTAAGCTAATGGCTGAAGGCAAATTAGTGAGTGTGATTGGTGCAACGTTCCCATTAACTCGTCAAGGGGTCTATGATGCCCATGCACTCAGCGAGACCCACCATGCAGTAGGGAAAATCGTAATCGACAACCAAGAGAATCTGAACAAAAACCAAGCGAAGTAGAGGAACGATGAAATGAGGTTGTGGCATGAAGCACTGTTACCTAGATTACCTCGGCAACAATTGTTGGGACAACATCGGGAAGTAGCTGCACTTAGAGGTGCTGGTTGGGGAAAAAAGCATGCGACAGTCGACTATGTGTTTACTCATTCCCCCTACAA
The DNA here is from genome assembly GCF_022711995.1 of Enterococcus sp. Taxonomy (GTDB): domain Bacteria; phylum Bacillota; class Bacilli; order Lactobacillales; family Enterococcaceae; genus Enterococcus_D. The sequence continues at coordinate 978 of NZ_JALAHI010000142.1, read as the reverse complement.
ATTGTACCAATACCATCTACTCGTCATGGCAGAGATGCAGCGGCGAGGCTATCGGCCAGCTCCTGAATGGCTAGAACCCACCTATCGCGGACAAAAGACACCTCCTTACCGGTCGTTAGCACCAATTGAACAGTCGGTGCCGATCTATCCTGAACATACAGTTGCGTATTTAGAAGAGTGTCTGGCGAATTTAAGAAGCAAAGGGATCGATCTTTGACCAGGAAAATATCTGATTCTTTCAAAAAAGCGTGTTCTTGTTTAAAACAGGACACGTTTTTTTGCGAGGGCAAAAATCAAGTTGCTGTTAACTTACAAAAAGTAAGCATATCTTTCGCATTAATAAAAAGAAGTTGTTATAGTGAATACAAGAAGTATTTGAAAAGAGGGATTTGACATGACAATAAATAGTAAACAATTAGAATTCGGGTTAGATACATTTGGTGATCTTGCTTTTGATGACCACACCCATCAAAGAATCAGTTACAGCCAATCATTAAGAAATATCATTGCGGAAGGAAAACTAGCCGATGAAGTCGGTGTCGATATCCTCGCATTAGGCGAACACCATCGAGAAGAATACGCAATCTCAAGTCCAGATACAGTGCTAGCTGCGCTGGCAATGGTCACTAAAAGAATCAAATTAGGTACCGGAGTAACGGTGCTAAGTTCTGATGATCCAGTCCGGGTCTATGAACGGTTTGCGACAGTTGATGCCCTTTCAAACGGTCGGGCACAAATCATGTTAGGTCGGGGATCATTTACTGAATCTTTTCCACTATTTGGCTATGATCTTCAAGATTATGAAGAATTATTTGAAGAAAAAGTAGCGATGTTTCATGAACTCCTTAAAGGGGAGCCGTTGACTTGGAAAGGAAAATTCACTCAATCTTTGGAGAATGCCGAAGTTTATCCAAAGCTTGAAGGAACACTGGATACGTATATTGGGGTGGGGGGAACTCCTGAGTCAATCATTCGTGC
>NZ_JALAHI010000141.1 GCF_022711995.1 Enterococcus sp. | reverse complement strand
GCTGCGCTCCTCGTCGTAGGCTTTCATTTCTTATAAATTCCTTGCTCCTGTGGGGCTTCGCTCCTCGTCGCAATCTTCCGTTTCTTACAGATTTACTTGCTCCTGCGGGGCTGTCGCTCCTCGTCGAAGTCTTTCATTTATTACAGATTCCTTGCTCCTGCGGGGCTATCGCTCCTCGTCGTAGGCCTTCATTTCTTATAAATTCCTTGCTCCTGTGGGGCTTCGCTCCTCGTCGCAATCTTCCGCTTCTTACAGATATCCTTGCTCCTGCGGGGCTGCGCTCCTCGTCGTAGGCTTTCACTTCTTATAAAATCCTTGCTCCTGCGGGGCTGTCGCTCCTCGTCGTAGGCTTTCACTTCTTATAAAATCCTTGCTCCTGTGGGGCTTCGCTCCTCGTCGCAATCTTCCGTTTCTTACAGATTTACTTGCTCCTATGTTGAGTGCTACTGCTAAAGTGAAATTGCTCCTGCGGGGCTGTCGCTCCTCGTCGCATTCTTCCGCTTCTTACAGATTTACTTGCTCCTGCGGGGCTGCGCTCCTCGTCGCAGGCTTCCGCTTCTTACAGATTCCTTGCTCCTGCGGGCTGTCGCTCCTCGTCGCAAGTTGGGCTTATTACCTACGAAAAGCGTCTATGTGGTTTGTCTATGTATTAACTTGATGGAGTATGTAATTTTATGAATGCGCTTTCTATTTTTGTTTTTACTTGCTACTATTTGGCTATCAGATTGCTGATTTTTCTGGTTATTTAATGAAAAGAGGTGTGTTTATGAAACAATGGGGGTTATTTGATTTATCTTACCGTCTGGGTGACTATTTGCTGATGGTTATTCGGTTAAATTTTTTGTGGTTCTTTTTTGTCTTGCGCGGGGGGATCATTTTTGGTTTCTTTCCGGCGACGGCGACTGTAATTCGCTATTTCTTTGAATTATTTGAAAAAAAGCCATTGCCTGCTGAACTTTATCCTTGGTTCAAGCGGCAAACGGCACAGAACTTTCGCCGCAGCAATCAATTGGGAATGGTCCAATTGGGAATCTTGTTGCTGCTCTGGATTGAGCTCCGAATTTCCAGCACCTTTTTACAAAACGTCTTTTTTCATTTTGGCTTGACGGTGCTCTTTATCAGCGCCTTACTTATCAGTTTCTATCTGCTGCCGGTCTTTGTCCGGTACCAACTTCCTTTTTGGGTTTATTTTAGAAACGCATTTCTTTTGATGATCGTTAGTGTGCCGCAAACCATTGCCATGATCTTAGGCATATTTTTAGTGACTTTCGCCACTACCTTTCTGCCCATTTTATTATTCGTCGCCTTCATTCCTTTGCTGCTCTGGCCAATCAGCTGGTTCGCCTATCAAGCGATCCAAAAAACAGAGTTGCTAACAAATGAACACTGACGATTTTTTCAAGGAGAGTGAACCATGAAGATAAAAATTTCCGCAAAAGAAGATTTATCGGCTTTTTTCCAACTTGTTGCTCCGGAACTTGGCTTGTCATTAACAGAAACCGGTAAGCCTCTGGAACTGATCTGCCGAAAAGGTTCATTGAAAATCATTGCCAATGCTGAAAAAACTACGATTTATTATCAAGAAAAAGCCCATTTGTTTCGAGGACTTCTTCTATGGACCCAATCAGATTCAACAGTTGTTCATGAAGAGTTTCCTCAATTTGATCAAATCGGTCCCATGATCGATTTATCTCGAAATGCGGTGCTGTCCGTCCCACAGCTGAAACGGTTTATTTTGTTAACTAGCAAAATGGGACTCAACAGTCTCATGCTGTATATGGAAGATACCTATGAGATTCCTGAATATCCTTATTTTGGTCATTTACGAGGGCGATACAGTCAATCTGACTTGCGGGAATTGGATCAGTACGCTGACCAATTAGGCGTTACATTGGTTCCAGCAATTCAAACCCTCGCTCATTTGACCAATCCATTGAAATGGTCTTTTGCCAAAGAGATACGCGATACGGAAGATATTTTATTGGTGGGTGAACCGCAAACCTATGCGTTTCTTGAAGCCGCACTTCGTTCCATTCGCAGCTGTTTTAAAACAAACAAAATCCATATTGGTATGGATGAAGCACATCAATTAGGTAAAGGACGCTATTTAGAAAGAAATGGCTTGCAAGATCGTTTTTCCATTATGCTCAACCATTTAAACCAAGTCATCGCTCTCTGTGATGCACTACAGCTGGAGCCCATGATGTGGAGTGATATGTTCTTTCGAATTGGTTCGCCAACCGGGGATTATTACGATCCAGAGGTCGTCATTCCTCCAGAAGTCATTCAGCAAATTCCTGCGGTCACTATGGTGTATTGGGATTATTATCATCATGATGCCCAAACGTATCAGCGGCTGTTTGCTGAACATAAAAAGCTGAACCAGCCCACAGTCTTTGCCGGCGGTATCTGGACGTGGAACGGACTGGCACCTAATTATGGCAAAACGTTGGCAACCATGGAGCAAGCATTAAAGAGTGCCAAATCCAGTGGTGTGACTGAAGTCTACGGGACATTGTGGGGAGATGATGGTGCTGAAACCCCGATGATTGCTAGCTTACTGGGGCTCCAATTATTCAGCGAGGCGCAGTTCTACACCAATCCAACGTGGGACAAAATTGCCGATCACTTGAAGCTTTTTCACGGCTTACAAGCGGAAGAGTTTCTCTTGCTGGACCTTTTTGATCAAACCCCTGGTGTCGCTCCCGAAAATCCGTCTGGGTCAAATCCTAGCAAACTATTGCTTTATCAAGACATTCTTTATGGCCTGTATGAAAAAGCCTTCAGAGAGGTGCCGTTGACCCAACACTATGAGAAACTGGCCCAGCGATTGGCTGCCGTGGAAACGACACCGGATACCGCATCGATGTTCCGTTTTTATCATCAACTTGCAGTGGTTCTATCCTTAAAAGCTCCTTTGAGCCATTGGATCTCTGACGCTTATCAAGAAAAAAATCGGGAGAAACTGCAACAAGTCATTGAGATGCTTCAGCGCTATCAGCTGGAATTGCAACACTTGCATCACTCGCATCGTAATCTATGGTTTGAATGGAATCGTCCCTTTGGGTTTGAAGTGATCGATCTTCGCTACGGTGCGTTGGCTAAGCGGGCTGAAATGGCCCAATGGCGTTTGCAAAACTATTTGGCTGGTCACATCACCAGCTTGCCAGAATTAGAAGTACCGCTATTGCCTGTCGATGACCCAAGAATTGAAGGTAGTTTGGGAAGGAATCTCTTCCATGGCATCTACAGTGCCAGCAAACTATCGGATGTGTAAGCATACCAAGCAAGGAGGAATTACATGAAAAAGAACTATTATTTATTTTTCGTTGGCTTGCTGTTCATCTGTGGACTGTTTTTTTATCGACAGACCGCTTCTCATTCAACCGAAACTACTGCAGCACAGTTGGAAGTGACCGGTGCTGTCACCGATTCTACTGCCGCAGAAGACTGCTTGGCCCTGTTGCAGCAAAACTTGCAAGCTGCCAATCAGAAAGACGTTGAGGGGTACACAGCGACCCTTGTTTCTTCTGCTGGAGAATCCACGGCGAAAGAAATGCGGGCTTTTTTTGCTGAATATGATTTGTCTCATATGCTTTTGTCTTTTGAAGTTGTCAAACAAGACACAGATTCCATGCTGGTCGCTGCCCAGCAAAAAACGGTGAACCACGGAAAAAATGATTACCGCGATCACATTACACAAGCCCATCATACATTTGTGCGGGAAAATGGGCAGTGGAAGATCAAAGAAACGGTTATGACAAATACCGAATTTATTGACTAAGGAGTTTTTATATGAAAACATTTCAGAATTGGCCTGACCATTACCCCGATCCTAGCTGGTTTATCCATGATCGCTTTGGGTTGTTTATTCATTTTGGCTTGTTTAGTATTGGCGCACGTCATGAATGGTTTATGACCACTGAAGAAATCAGTCCTGAAACGTATCGAGACACTTATTTTGACCAATTTGATCCTGATTTATTCGATGCGGCTGCTTGGGCGCAAGCTGCTAAAGACTGCGGCGTTCGCTATGTGGTTTTTACGACAAAACACCATGAAGGCTTCGCATTATGGGATAGTCAATGGACCGATTACAAAGTCACCAACACGCCTTTCAAGCGAGATTTCCTCGCGGAACTATTGCCCGCCTTTCGTGAGGTCGGGATCAAAATAGGACTTTATCACTCACTGATCGACTGGTACCATCCACACTTTACGATTGATGGGCTGCATCCTCAACGGAGTGATTTGGCCGCACGCGCAGCCAATTCTCAACGAGAGATGGGACAGTATCAAGAATTTATTGCTGGTCAGTTGACAGAACTATTGACCCAGTATGGCACTATCGATTATCTTTGGTTCGACTTTCCATATAGTCATCGAGATTGGGGCTGGTCTAAAGGGAAAGGAGCTGCTGACTGGGATAGTTTGCGCTTGGAAAAAATCTGTCGAAGACTGCAGCCAAAGATGCTGATCAACGATCGCTTAGAGCTTGGCCGGGGAATTACCACCCCTGAACAGTTTCAGCCTGAGAAGCCATTGGAAAAAGACGGCATGCCGGTGCTTTGGGAAGCCTGTCAAACGATGTATGGCACTTGGGGCTATGATCGGGATGCCTTGGAATGGAAATCTAGTGAGATGCTCGTGAAAATGCTGATCGATACAGTTTCCAAAGGGGGCAATTTCTTATTGAACATCGGTCCGAATCCCCGAGGAGAGATTGATCCTCGAGCCGTCACGAGAATGCAGGAAATCGGTGCCTGGATGCGGCTGCACAAAGAAGCCATCCTCGGTTGCGGCCCTAGTGAGTTCCCGGTACCAAAGGATTGCCGCTATACCCAAAAGGGCAAGAAACTTTATTTGCATTTATATAGCTATCCCTTTAAAAACATTCATTTGCCAGAGATCGCTGATCAAGTCCGCTTTATCCGTTTCTTACACGACGGCTCGGAAATTTTTTATCGCGGCTTTGATCCGGAGGAAGTCATCACCTCAACGGAAGCAGTCATCGCTATCAATGATTTGGTCGTCACATTGCCAGTAGTGCCGCCGGAAGTTCTTGTTCCGGTGCTTGAGATTACCTTGAAGTGAACAGACACAACAAATAGGCGGCAGTCAATGAATCTTCAGCACAAACGCAAGAAGATTCATTAGACTGCCGCCTACTATTTCTCCTTTATGACACAATCTCCTCCATCATAAAGAAGGGTTTCGTTTACTGCTCGTTCGTCAACAATGACAGCCATTTCTGAAAAAGCTGGCTAAAGGTTTCTTTCCCGGGATCGGTTTCTTCATACACTTTTAGGCAGATCGCTGCTTGCAGCCAGAAGACTTCTTCAATCACTGTTGCTCCTGCTTTGGCGTCGGGAATATCTGCCCAAATCGCTAATGCAATCGCTGGGGTTTGTGTCAGTTGCTCTTGGCTCACTTGCTGTCCATTGGCAAAAGTCGTCAATGTAAATTCATTACTGATTTTCTCGTAGGTGGGATAAGTATATCCTGCAGCTTCACCTACCACATAATAAAAGAAATTGTCGTTATGATTGATCACAGAATAGCCTTGATCAAAATAATGAGTGACTGGTGCCATATTTTGATTCCAGCGAGTCCAATAGGAAATCTCACAGTTTTTCGTTAAGGACAGCTGTTCGTTACGATTCAAGCGATAAAACCCATCATTCCATACACGAACGACAAATCCGAGATCCGTAATATAATCGACTAAATCATTCACATATGCAATAAATACTTCAATACCGCTAGCCTCTGGCCCATAGGCTTCTTTAGCCGCTTCGACCAATGTCGGGAAATCTTCCAAGCGGTCAAAATCAACAAATTCATCGGCACCGATATGGAAATAGTGACTGTCGGCAAATAGTTCAGCATATTCCTTGTAGATCTCTCGAACAAAAGCAACAGCCTCGTCATCAAGGATATTCAACGCTCTGGCATCGACCCCGCCAGCCGCATTAGGTAGACACCATTGGGGATGATTCGCTAGTACTTGCTTTAAATGTCCCGGAGAATCAAAATCAGGAATCAGCTCGATCCCATAGTCGTTGGCATAAGCAATCAGTTCCCGAACCTCTGCCTTTGTTAAATGTTCCTTAGACACGATCTCCGGAAAACGGTCAGACGCGATTCGAAATCCTTCATTTTCTGAGAAATGAAGCTGCAAATGGGTGAACTGAAAAAAGGCCATACTATGAACGAGTGCTTTTAATTCACTTAAAGAAAAATATTTGCGCCCGATATCGATCATTAGACAGCGCTCATTGATTTGGGCAGTGTAGCTCGTCTGCTTTTGCTTGTTTGTTACTTGATTCAAATAATAGGTGGTCAGACCATAAAACAATTGCTGCGAATCTTTTGCGGTAATCGTTTGTTGTTCATGATCCAGAATAAAATCTGCTGCTAGGGTAGCATCAATCGTAGTGGCTGGCTCCTCTTCTAATGAGATGCCGATAGAAGTATAAAGTTCTCGTGCTTTTTGAATCGTTGCTTTCATTGTCCTAGTTCCCTTCACTTAGCATTTATTTGGTTGATCTTCCGGTATTGTCCTGGTGTGACACCAACGATCGTTCGAAATTTACGTGTATAGTTTGAGACATCATAGTACCCATTGCCACGGATGATTTCTTTGATCGGTCGATCCGTTTCGACTAACTCTTGTTTGATTTTTTCTAATCGTAACTCTTGGATATATTTAGAAAAGGTTTTGCCGCTTTCTTTTTTGATAAATCGGCTGATGTAAGAAACAGACACTTTAAATTCTTCCGCAATGGATTCCAATGACAGCTGAGAAGATTGAAAGTTTGCTTTGATGTAAGCAAAAATCGTCTCATTCAACTTAGATTCTTGATTTTGCGGCCGCTCTCTCACTTTTTCGCAAATGTGCCGAACCAATTGCTGCAAAACTGATTCCAGTTGCAATAAATTGGTAAACTCTGCCTTTTCGGCAGCAAAAAGTAAAATCTCTTCACCGACTAATTCCCCGCCGGTTTGTGCAACCGTATTCAATAAATAATAGCCATACATTTTTTGAACCGCTTGCGAACTTTGTTTGCATACCCCCTCTTGGATCAGCCAATGCACCGTTTCAATCGCGATCTCACTGTTGCCTTGATTCAATGCTTGGATCAGTTTTAACTTTTGACTGTCGGGATACTGGATCGCCGAACGTTGTTCTTCTGTAGAAATTTCAAGATAATAAATGATTTGCTGGTTGTTACTGACATGATAATCCAATGCAGCTAATCCTTCAATATAAGATTCGTTGATTGCGGTTAGTTCATTGACGATAGTTCCAACCCCCATTGCCGGCAGCAGCCCAACCGCAGCAGTTATTTTTGCCGCCACTTCTTGCAAGATTGCTTCTTGCTGGTATCCTTGAGCAAAGCCCACAGTCAACGCGATCACTTCCGTGGAAAGAATCTCCGTTGCATAAGCTCGATAGCCTTGACTGCTGATTTCTTCGATATAATCGATCAGAAAACCATTCTCACCGGTATTATAGGTAGAAGCCACGGTTTTGGTATCGATGGTGATGACAAAATAATTGTCCGCAGGAAAATGAATATGAACTGCTTCCATCAGTCTGGCAACTTCTTGTTCCGAACGCAGACGGCCGCTCATCAGCTTTCTAAGGACTTGCTCACGGGCATGGGGCGTCTGCATCTGGATCTCTTTATGCAGTTCTTGCTGTTCCTCTAAAACCGCCGCCAAAGTGTCATGAACATCATCCATCGAATTGACCGACATGTCCATGTCTTCGTGAAATTCTCGCACTAAATGCTCGATTTTGCGAATAGGACGATAACTCCTAATCCCCATCAATGTAACACCAACGATTCCTCCAAACAGCACACACATAAATATCAGAATAAAATGTTCTTGGACTCGATTGACTAAAGAGAGCGCCTGAGAAGGATTGGTGACTGATACTACCGAGATATGCAGCTCTTCATTGGGAATAGATTGCACGAGGTACTTTTGGCGATTGAACTGGAAGGTCCCCTGCGAAGTGATCTGGGCCATTTTTTGCGGATCATTTAAGAGAAGCGTCAACTCATTGTGATTCGTACTAGCTAAAATCTGACTGTCATCATTGATCAAATAATTTGTGCTGGCACCATCGCTATTGGTCAAGTCAAGCATTTTTGCCAAGCTGGCCTCTTTGATTTCATATATCGCCGATCCATATACGGTCAGTTCATCGTTTTGTAAAGGAACAATGTAAAAGAAACGGGAATGACGCTTTGTGGTCGATGCCCCTTCAATCGTCAGTAATGTCGGGTATGCTTTCTCTAGCTGATCAACCAACTGTCCTTGCTGCATATCATTGTCGGGGATCACTTTCTCTAAAAAACCTTCGATAGACAATTTACCAATGGAAGAGAAAAAATTTGTCGGTTCTTCTTTGAAATAGAGATACACTTCTTCCACGAATTCATTGGTGATCTTATAGGTCTGCAAACTGGTTTTCCCTTCCTTCGAATAATAGGGATGTGTCAAATAATTTAATGATAGCTGATGATCATCCGTCATCTTCTGGGTCAAGTAATTCAATTGCAGGAAGTTGTTCTCTAAGGAATATTTCAACTGGATCAACTGATTTTTTGCAGTCAAGGCAACCTGTTCATTGATACTTTTAACGGAAGTCGCGTACCAAATCCATGAGACTGCTAAAAAGGGGATCAGGAATACCAGCAAATAGGAACTGATGGATCGCACGATCCCTTTAAACGTCTTTTGCCCGTTTTGATCGTAAAACATTTTCACTTTCATCACCTGATCCTTGTTTCATTCGTGTAATTTTAAACGCTTACATAATTAAAAATAGCGACTTATTTTTTATTACATTTTTAGCCTAGAAATGCAACTACTTTATCTGCCCATTGATTCCTCGGTTTGCTGCAACCAGTTGTAGCAAGCGCCAATCAGATTGGATTCATTCCCAAACTGGCAACCCTCCACTTGCGGTAGCCGAACCGTACTCGGAATCTTTCCTGCAATTTGCTTTATTTTTTTCGTTAATTCGGGAAGGAGAAAGTCGCTTTCACTGATCCCGCCTCCAATCAGAATAATTTCCGGATCAAAAATGTATTGTAAGTTGTAACAAGCCACTGCTAATTTCTCAATGAAACGATCCACCAAAACACTCACTGCCGGATCATTTTGTTGGTACCACTGGACAACTTTGTACCCATCGGTGTCAGGATCCTCTTTCGCCATGGCCACTTGCTCGACCACTGTCCGAGTGGCACCAGCAATACTCCAAATCTCCCAGTCCTTCTCTCTGGTTTCAGGAAACAGCATATAGCCAAATTCACCCGCTAAAAAATGCTTGCCCCGTACTAACTGATTATTGATCATCATCCCACCACCCACTGAAGTGCCTAAAACGATGACAGCAAAACTGGTAGCTTCTTGTCCTCTGCCTAACCATTTCTCTGCCAAAAGTGCACAATTGCCATCATTTTCCGCAACCACTGGTTTTTGGTAATAGTCGGTCAGTGAAGAGACTAGCCCCTTGCCAAATCCCTCATAAAGTGGCGAACCCATCCCAATCTGTTGCGTGATCGGATCAACTAATCCGGTGCTGCTGATCGCAATACCTGAAAAATCTGCCGGGTATTCCTTGTCGATATGTGAAATCAATCGCTGGACAACCGTCGAATACGCTTTGTTCATTGGAAAGCTGCCCAATTGTAGTCTTTCCCCGTGACTATTCAAGAGACCCGTCTTGACTATTGTCCCACCGATATCTACTGCAAGAATCTTCATTCTACCGCTCCTCTGCGTGTATGTGCTTTCAGTATAAGCATTCTCCGGAAATAGAAGCTATATGTATTTCTTGCAGTTATGTGTCAAAAAACGCACACAGCAAAAAGGCTGAAGCAATTCGCTTCAGCCTCTTGAATTCAGCATTTTCTGTTGGATCGATCCAACAGAATCATCGATGCATCAGTTTGTTTTCACAAAGATTTTTTCTAAAAGAAATTTTGTTCTCCACTATTCCTGTTGAACATCACTTTCTGTTTCTTCTTCATACAAGCTTGATACAGTCGTGTACCATTCAAAAATATGAGTAATGATTACTTTTGCCGCAGCGTAGACGGGGATTCCTAAAATCACACCGACAAGTCCAAAGAGCTTTCCAGAAGTCAGCAGGACTAATAAAATCGTTACCGGATGGATCGACAGCTGATTGCCTAAGACAAGGGGTGAAATCAAGCGACCCTCTATGGTCTGTTCGATGACAAATACTACCAGTACCTTCACTAAGAGCACCGGTCCACCAACGATTCCTAAAAAGACTGCCGGAACCATCGCTAGAAAAGAGCCCAGATAAGGAATCAGATTCAAAAACCCTGCCACGATCCCTAATGTAATCGCATAGTCCAAGCCAATCAAACTAAAACCGATCATAAACATAATGGCAACCGCAAAAGCGACGGTCAGCTGTCCGCGAATATAAGAAGAGACTTGATCATTCATCTCTTTTAAAACCGTCAGTGATGGCTGGCGCATTTTTGTCGGCAAAAATTTCACGAAATACGGGGCTAACTGACGGCCATCTTTTAAAAGATAAAAAAGAATAAAGGGCATCGTGATGACAGCTAAGACCACTGTCGCCACTGCACCAAAAAAGCTGCCGATATTTTGAATCGTGCTCCGTGATAAGTTTTGGATGATGTCGGTCATTGAAGTGACCAGTTTTTCATTGGATGCCTCTAGTTGTTCCTGAACTTGTGAGAAAATCGGATCGGATAAAATCTCATTGATCTTCGTTTCGATGATATCTAAATACCCCGGAAAATTCTCAACAAAGCTCATGGACTGTTCTTGAATCTTCGGAATGATCACCACAACGCCCCAAACGATCAATCCGATGACCAAAATAAACAGACCGAAAATACTATAAATGCGTTTGATTCCTTTTCGTTCCAGATAATCAACCGCAGGATTCATCAAGTAGTACAAAATACCTGCCAAAATAATCGGCAAGCCCACGATCGCCAAAAATTGCCACAGCGGGGCAAATAAGTACGACACTTTCGTAAACATAAACAGAATCAATAAAACAAGCAGAACCACTAACAAACTCGTCACCGCTTGATTATTTAAAAACCATTTCCAGAACCAGGATAAAGGACGCTTCTCCGTTTGCTTCATTCCCTTGCCTCCTACTTGTAGATCACTTTCATACCAACTTCAAGGGTTGGCAAGTTGAAAGGTTCTAAATAGATGGCACTGGTCAGTTGCTCTTCAGGAACTTCCCCGAAGATAAATGTCACATGCTGAATCGTTTGCAATGTTTGATTCGCCACCGGTCCGACATGTGTCACTGCATAGGATTGATCCCCAAAAATAAGTGTGTCGCCCTTCTTCACGACTAAGTCTTTAGCATCTGGAATTGATTGGATCACTGAATACTCCCTTAATGCCTCCGTGGCTTGGTCTCCAAAAAAAATCAACATTTTTTCTTTTTGATCGATCGCTTGCGGTCCAATCGCTTTGATTGTTCCTTGTTTCATACAACAACCTCCCTCTACGTTCTTTTTTTATTATAACATAAGAAGTTTTTCTATCCGCCCATTTGCACATTCTATGGTAGAATTAATGAGAAATCAAACTATGAGGAGGATTTTTTTTATGTTGCAAACGATTTATCTAGGTACTTATACGCGTCGCGAAAGTAAAGGGATCTATTCGATCACTTTAGATACAGAGAAAGAACAATTGATCGACTTGACATTGCGAGGGGAAGAAAAAAGCCCAACTTATCTTGCCCGCAGTAAAAAAGAAAATATCTATACTGTGACTGAAGTTGACGGCGCAGGCGGTTGTGGTGCGTATACACCTGACTTTAAATTACTGAACACGGTGACCGAAGAAGGTGCACCTTTGTGTTACGTGGCAGTCGATGAACCGCGGCAGCTTGTTTATGGTGCCAACTACCATAAAGGCGAAGTCAATGTCTACAAAATCTTGGAAGACGGCAGTATTGAAGCCACTGATCACATCTACCATGATGAACCAGTAGGCCCTCACGACAACCAAGACAATCCCCATGTACACTATACAGACTTAACACCAGATCAACGCTTAGCTGTATGTGATCTTGGAACAGACCGTGTCTATACCTATGACGTCTCTGCAGAAGGAAAATTAACGGAAGTAGCGGTGTATGTTGCAGCTGCCGGCACAGGCCCTCGTCATTTAGTCTTCCATCCAAATCAACAATATGCGTACTTGGTTGGAGAATTAGATAGCTCTTTGACTGTTTTACGCTACAATGCAGCTGATGGCAGCTTTGAAGATATTCAAAAAGTGTCGACTTTACCTGAAGATTTCACTGATTTTAACAGTGGTGCTGCTGTCCGAGTATCAAAAGATGGACGCTTCGTTTACACATCCAATCGCGGACACAACTCTCTGGTTGTCTTTGAAGTAACAGAAGAGGGTGCTGGATTAAACTTCGTCCAACGTCTATCCACAGAAGGGGACTTCCCACGAGACTTTGATTTGGACCCAAGCAACGAATTCTTAGTTTGTGCCAATCAAAATTCCGACAACTTGACGCTGTATCGCCGCAATGCAGAAACTGGTGAACTAACAACTATTCAAAAAGACGTTTACGCGCCTGAATGTGTTTGTGTCTTATTTGAAAAATAAAACGATCAGGAGGACTCCCCCATGTTTGACAAAACACCAATTGAACTCGTGCTAAAAGATTTTTCAAATATTTATAACAAGTGCCAGTCGGCCTACGAATTGGTCACTAGCCGCCGCTACAATGAATCATTAGTCTTATTGACGACGGCTGAAACCTATGCGATCGCAGAGAAAGCCTACGTTCGTTGCGACACCTTTAAAGAATTACAAACCCCTGAAGTTGTTGCTTTCTTCGATGCATTTGAAATTTATTATTTTGAATTGAAACAAGTCCTCTTCCACGATGATGACGACTTTGTTTCTTTAAACAATCGTTTAGAAAAAATGAAAGAAATGTATGAAGCATTGACTGCCGCATTCCATTTGTTATGATGGTATCAAATAGACGAAAAGGTGATTTCATGAATCAAGAAGAAGTGCTTGAACGCTTAAAAGAAGAATTAGAACTGCCTTTTTTTCAAGCAAAATTAGAGGAAAAAACGTATACCGAAGAAGATTATCAGCAAGTAAAAGCTGATCTGATCCGTTACTTTGATGAATATGTCCGTAATGTAGAAAATTAGCCAAATTTTCTGTTGAAAGAACAACAAAAAGGCCTCTGACAAAAGCCAAAACAAGATGAAACGAGCTAAAGGATAGCAACTAAATTGCGAAAGCCATCGTACATTTAGGCATTGGCCCTGCTTGAGAGCAGGCGCCATGGTATCCTTTGAACCGTTCGTTTGTCGTGCTTCCGTCATAGGGCCTTTTTTTTGCGGTGCTTGTTAATAAACGACTTTGAAATTCTGATTCGTCTCAGCTTCCAGTACCGGATGCTGTTTTAAATAATCAGCGATCAATTCGGTCATATCCACTTGGATCTCCCGTACGATTTTGTCGGCAGAAAACATGGCGTAGTTGCCGCCCCCTACCGCCCGGTATTGATTCACCACGACTTCCAGCTCTTGCTCTGGAGTGATGGGTTCATTGCGGAACAACAAACGAGTGATTCGTTCCCCAGCCGGTTGGTGCATATCAATCGTATAGTCGATTCCTTCATACATATCATAATTGTAGTATTGGGGTTTTGGCTCAATAAATGCAGGGTTAAAGACAATTTTTCCGTCTGCTACGGCTAAATAATTTGCTGTTTGTTCCAACGCCTGCCGCAATTCTGCTCCCGTTACTTTTACAACAGCTAGTGTATTAGGATAAATATAGTTCGTGATCACATCCCGCATCGTAATGGTTGTACCAAAGCCTTTTCCTTCATTATTGAAAAGTGCTGTGCCGGAAATTTCAGCGCCGCTGGCAGCCATCTGGACGCGATTGATAAACTCCACGTATGGATGTTCCACGATCCGTGCTTGCATTGGATCTGTGATTCGCATGTCTCCATTGACTTTCCCTAACGGTTGATCAAGCCATTTTTCCAATTCTGTCTCAATCGGTTCGATCAATGCTAGGATCTCCTCATCTGCTGAAACTTCTGCCACTGAATGAAGGGTAGCTTGTTGATCCGTGATCACTGCTCGCCCTTCTTTTTTCTCCACCGTTAAATGGATCCTGCCGATCTGACTGCCGCGATACCCTGGTTGGACAACTGGGACCCCATTGACAATAGCAGCGATTTCCCGATGCTGGTGCCCCGTAAAGAATGCATCAATGCCAGGCACTTCCTGTAACAAATCGTAGCCTTCGTTTTCCCCGGTCAATAACTCGGTTGCTTCCCCTGTTGCTAAATCTTTCTCAAAGCCGCCATGATAACTGACGATGACAAGGTCTGCTTGTTTTCTTAATTCAGGTACGTATTTTTTAGCCGTTTGAATAATGCTCTCAAACCGCATGCCTTTGATGGTAGCAGGTTGCTCCCAATGGGGAATGTACTGAGTCACCAGACCCAATACCGCAATCTTGATCCCTTCTTTTTCGAGAATCGTATAAGCTTTGCCAAAATAAGGCTGCCCTTCTTCATTTAAGATGTTCGCTGCTAAAACAGGGGCCTGGTAGCTGGCGATGGCTTCTTGAAGATACGCTAACCCATAATTAAACTCGTGATTGCCTAACACATGGACATCGTACGCCATGTGATTGATCACTTTGGTTAGTTCAGCTACTGGATGCTGGCTTTTGGCAATGTAATAACTCAATGGGGATCCTTGGATAAAATCACCATTTTCAATCATCACAACAGGACCTTGCGCTTCTGCTCTTAATTGCTTTAGTTTTGCTGCGACTTTCGCTGCGCCAATCGCCAGGTCGTGTTCACCGGCAAAATTCGTTGGATAGACATATCCGTGCATGTCACTGGTCTCAAGAAAGGTGATTTGCATGTTCTCTTTACTCCTTTAGCATTTAAGTAAAAAAGGCTGGGACAGAAGTGTGAACCTCCGAAAAATAAGCAGAAAGATGCGTAAATTGCTTTTTAACATTTTGGGTATTTCGACTCGTTTCTCGGAGTAGCTTCTGCTCTTGCCGTTTATATGTGTTTAGAGCGTAGAACAAAAGTGATTTTCACTTTTGTCCCACGCTCTTCGTTTGCAGGATCAATAGGACCCTTTGAATAGTGAATTATTGGTTCCAAACATCATCAAGTTGTGAAATAGAATCTTGGATCAATTTGTCAGTATCTTTGTCTGTATTTGACAGAATATTTTCCATGATTGAACGAATTTCATTGTATGCAGGATCCGCATTTTCGATCACTGGAATTGAGAAGAGTTCTTTTGTTGCTTCACCTAACTTAGAAGCAACCTTCGTGTCTGGGTTGTTCTTATAGTCATCACTATCTAGAACAGATTGAACGACTGGCATATAGCCTGTTGAAACAGCCCATTCCAATTGTGATTCAGGGGAAGTCAAAAATTTCATGTATTCAAATGCTGCTGTGCGTTCTTCTGGAGAAGCACTTGTGAACATATACAAGTCAGTTCCTTGTTGCAGGTTGATTTTTTCAGGACGTGCAGATACGCCGTATTCAAATTTACCTTCAGTATCTTTTTTCACGTAACCTTCTCCAGCAATAGAACCGATAAACATAGCAATTTGTTGATTTGCAAATGGACCTGAAAGATATTTATCAGAACCTGCGATACGGAAGTAGCCATCTTTGACACCTTCAGCATAATAGTTGATGACTTCTTTCGATTCGTCGCTGTCTAGTTTCAAATCTTTGTTAAAGTCAACGCCTTTATTTTTCATACCGATCGCATAGTAGTTATTCAATGAATCAAAACCAGCACCCACAACGCTGCCATTTGATTTTTCATAAATCGTTTTTGACGCTTCTTTTAATTCATCCAATGTTGTTGGTACTTCAACGCCATACTCTTTTAACAGATCAGCATTGTAGAACAACATTTCCGTTGATTTATTGAAAGGAATACCATATTGAACACCGTCGATTTGCGCACCTTCCATTAAAGAAGAACGAATTTCTTCTTGGTCACCCCAACCAATCGTATCATTATCGATATATTCGCCTAAATCAACTAACATTTCATCTTGTGAAGCATTCCAAAGCCAGCCTGGATATGCTTGCGTGATGGTTGGCAAATCTTTAGGTGAAGGTAATGTCGAATTGATTTTCGCTTGTAAATCAGAATATTGCGATTGGTTTTGCAATTCTACTTTGACATTTGGATTAGCTTTCATAAACTCATCCGTTAATTTCGTCAATGCCTCTTCTTGCGCACCATTCATTGCATGCCAGAATGTAACTGTTGTATCTTTAGGAACTTCTGTTACAATTTCATCGCTGCCTTTGGCGCTGTCATTTGAGTCTTTGTTGCCACATGCCCCTAACACTAAAGTTGCCGCAGCCACTGCTGCAAATGCTAGTTTTTTTGATTTCATTCTTTACTCTCCTCTATCCTTTTTATAGTTCTATTTTTTCGCCGCGTTTCGGCAATATTCTTTCGCCATACGGATTCACCAGTTTTTCTGGCTTCAAAGTATGGATTGGAACCAATAGTTTCGGTTCGATCCACGCAATGATCTGATCAAGGTCTTCAGGAACTGCGTGTCCCGAATTAGGCAACCGTACAAATTCAATTTCCAACTTCGCTAACAAGGTCAGAAATTCTTCATAGGCTGGGTCAAAAGCGCCCAAAGGTTGTGCATCACTATGAATATACAGGCTACCTGGTTGTAGATTTTCAAAATGGTCGACAACTTGCCAAACATACTGGTCCGTGTCAACACATAACGAACGATAAGGAATTTCTAGTGAAGGGTCTAACTCTGCAAGTGGTGTCCCGCCTTCAACAATGTAATAAGGAACTTCTCTGTCAAAGACTTCTTTCAGTAACGCTGCTTGGTGGGCTTCAAGAACCATTGTCCGAGGGCAAGCATCCACCAAAGCCAAAAAGCGCTCCACATTAGCTGGATAGCCGTTGAAAGTGATTTGCCGTTGTGGATTTTTTTCGACCAACTCGACAAAAGCCGCTACCAATTCTTTTTCACTAGCTACTTCGACAGTATTCGGATCACTTTCTCTTTCAGGGAAACTAATGCTGACCCCTTCCATCATCAAGAGATCCGTGTGCTTCGCCAACTGACAAAATTCTTTTGTCCGCTCTGGATGATAGCCATGGAGACGCAAATCCCCAGTATAAGCGATGAAATGATCCGGTGTTCGGATCAATAATGCCGCTGCCCCATAGGCATCATGGTCCACAGGAACGATTTCCACTTCGATCTCACCAACTTTGATCACATCGTGGGGTTCTAACCCAATCATTTCCCGCACAAAAGCAGGTGCTTCATGAGGGGATGGGATCAAGAAGTCACCGGTGCGATTCAATGCTTTCAAGATGGCTTTGGTTTCTTTCAGTGTATACAAAGGAATTGCCGGATCCAAATAATTGACCATCTTTGAATGATCCAGATGGGCGTGAGAAAGAAAAACGGCCGTTTCCTGATACTCCTTTTGCTCTGACCCTTGATACGTATAAGACAGACGTGGATCATAGACATTGCGCAACTGCGGAACCCAGCGATGATCCACTAAGGTTTGTAATGCTTCATCCGGTAATGGCTGATCTGGATGATACTCTGAACCAAAATCAAAGAAAATGTGCGCATCTTTATAAGCCACCTCGATCACTGTACCGCCGATCGTTAAAATCCCACTGTGAAACGTAACCATTGTTTTAGCCTTTGATGCCATCTTTTGCCACTCCTTTAATAATCTCTTTTCTAAAAATCATATAAATGATCAAAATCGGAATGACCGTTAGCGTTGCAGCTGCCATTTGTAAATGTACATCGCTGCCGCTTTCTGATGTGAAAGCTGCTAACCCATTATTCAATAGCCGATATTTTTTTTCATTTGTTACTAACAATGGCCACAAGAAAGAGTTCCAGCTAGAGATAAACGTCAAGATTCCCACAGTCACTAACGCTGGTTTAGACATTGGGATCAATATCCGCCGGATGTACGCCATATCACTTGCGCCGTCGATTTTTGCTGCTTTATAAAAAGTATTTGAAATACTTCTCAGATAACCATTCAAATAATAGATATAAAAGATACTTGTCAAAAACGGAATGATCAATGCACTATACGTGTTCAACAATCCCATTTGAGCAATCGTATTGTAGTTAGTAAAGATGATGGATTCATAAGGAACCATCAGCAAAGAAATCATCAATGCAATCACAAGTCCTTTGAATTTAAATTCCAGACTGGTCAATGCAAAAGCTGCAAAAATCGCTGTGATCAATGTTGCGATGGTCGTAACTGCTGAAACAAAGACTGTATTCAGAAAGTAACGGAGAAATGGCGCTTTGGTAAAGACTTCAGTATAGTTACTCCATTGAAAGGACTCTGGCAAAATGGTAGGCGGAATACTGGTCGCCTCACTATAGGTCATCAATCCCGCTAGAATCATATAAATAAAGGGAAAAACAGTGATGATCGCTAAAAGCGCCAAAAAAATCAGAGAGATGAGGGTTACGACTTTTTTCATCTTATTCCCCTACTTTCTTTAAAATTTTATTTTGGATAAAGGTGACCGCTAAAATAATCACAAAGAGGATCACTGTAGCTGCCATTGCGATTCCTGGACGCCCTGCAATATGGAATTTATCATAAATATAATAAACCGCTGTGGTCGCGCTTTTGGCGATTCCAGGTTGTCCGCCAAACAAGGCGTAAACTTGCGTGTACACTTTAAAGGCACCGATGAGATTCACCGTCAGTAAGAAAGCAATGGTGGGAATCAACTGAGGAAATGTGATTTTACGGAAAATCTCCCAGTTATTGGCACCAAACATTTTTGCGATCTTGTAATGCTCTTTATCAATGTTTCGCATCCCCGCCAACAAAATGATGATGTTAAAGGCCAAACTGCTCCAAATACCGAAAATGATCAGTGTCGGCATACTCATATTGACATCATCCAGCCAATTGACTGCTGGAATCCCTACTAAGCTTAACAAATAGTTGACGATGCCATAAGACCCATTGAAAAAATAGCGGAACACAATCCCAATGGCAATCGTACTTGTTACATAGGGCATAAAGAAAATCGTTTCAAAAAAGCTTTTATGTTTCACTTTTTCAAAGATGATCCAGGCAATTGCCAGGGAAATGATTAGTGCGATAGGAACAACTGCAAAGGCAAACCACGCTGTATTCTTCAATGCCTTGAAAAATACTGGGTCTGTCAGCACTTTTTGGTAGTTTTCTAATCCAGCATAACGCTGATTGATCAACGTTCCCTTTTGAAAACTCATAAACAACGAACGAAACAGCGGATACACACTGAAAAGCAAAATAATAACTAAAGAAGGCAATAAAAACAGCCAAGCTTTAGGTTGATTTTCGGGATTATAATTTTTCTTGAACATCAATACACTCGCTCCCCTTTTTCATCAAAGATGAACGCTTTTTTGTAATTGAAGTCAAAGGCTAGGTGTGCTCCTTCTTCGATGATTTCTTCGATACTTACGATCGATTTAACGTGGATATCAGCCAGATCAAAGTTCAAGATCCGTTCGCGGCCAATCAACTCAACGCTTTTCACATCAGTTTTAAATAATGGTGTTTGGCTCGTTGTCAACACATCTTCTGGACGGATCCCTAAAGTATAATGACCATCTGTCAAAGGTTTCTTGAAGCGAATATCCAAGAAGCGATCTACAGGAATCGTGAACTCCGGATGGTGCATCACACCGTCTGTCACATCTACTGGTAAAATATTGATAATTGGGTTGCCGATAAATTTTGCGACGAATAAATTGTTGGGTTCTAAATAAAGATTTTGCGGATCATCATTCTGTTGAATCACCCCTTCATTCATCAAAATGATTTTATCACTGATAGACAACGCTTCTTCTTGGTCGTGAGTAACAAAGATCGTCGTGATGCCGACTTCTTTGACTAACCGACGAATTTCTTCCCGAATTTTTAAGCGTAAGCGCGCATCCAAATTACTTAAAGGCTCATCCAGCAACAAGACTTCGGGATTTTGAACAAGTGCCCGAGTAATGGCGACCCGCTGTTGCTGCCCACCGGATAATGTACCTGGCTTTTTGTCTTTTAATTCTTCAATATTGGTTAGCTGCATATACTTTTCGGCAATTTGCTGTGCTTCATTTTTCTTGATTTTTTTGTCACCCACAGTTAGTGGAAACATGACATTTTCCAAAACGGTCATATGAGGGTACAATGCATAATTCTGAAAAACAAAACCGATATTCCGATCTTTCGGCTCTGTCTTTACTACAGAATTCCCATTGAACCGGATATCGCCACCGGTGGGGCTTAATAATCCAGCGATCAGATTTAAAATCGTCGACTTCCCACAGCCACTAGGACCTAGCAAGCAAACGAGATCCCCCTTCTCAATGGTAAAATCCACCGCTTTCAAAGCTTCAAACTTGTTGTCAAAGACTTTCTTCAACCCAACTACTTCTATCAAAAAAAGAACCTCCATTATTTTTTCTCTTTGTCGCTTTTTGCTCAACTAGCAAGATAAGAATACCCATCCATCGAATTCTTATCGTTGCAAAATGTTCAAAGAAATCCGATTTTTATGATAACAAATGAATATTTTTATTCGATACTGTTATTGTAAAACTTTTGTAAAACCC
The DNA here is from genome assembly GCF_022711995.1 of Enterococcus sp. Classification (GTDB taxonomy): domain Bacteria; phylum Bacillota; class Bacilli; order Lactobacillales; family Enterococcaceae; genus Enterococcus_D. The sequence continues at coordinate 90 of NZ_JALAHI010000141.1, read as the reverse complement.
TTTGGTAATTATGAAAGAAATTTTAATTAACTAGCAGAATGATGAGAGAAAAATGAGATCGTCCATCGACCATAAATTAAGTTGTAAGGC
>NZ_JALAHI010000140.1 GCF_022711995.1 Enterococcus sp. | reverse complement strand
TTTTCCTAGGGTGCGGTAATCATGATGTAAGATTTCTCCCACTCGTTTACGGCTAGCCATGGTTCCAATGGACACCCGCATTCCGGGAAACCCTTTGATGTTATTGAAGGTCATTGCGGGTCCTTCTTGTGTCGGGCGTTTCCACAAACAATTTGAAGCCATTAATCAGCCAATGCCGATTACGATCAATATCGGCTTAGACCCAGCCATTGCCATTGGGACTACCTTTGAACCGCCAACCACTCCCCTTGGTTACAATGAGCTTTGGATCGCAGGGGCTCTACGTCAAGAACCTGTACAGCTCGTTGACGGGGTTGCGGTAAATGAAGTAGGGATTGCACGAGCAGAATTTGTGATTGAAGCAGAAATTTTACCAAATCAAACCATGCAAGAAGATATCAATACCCATACTGGCAAAGCGATGCCAGAATTTCCCGGCTATACTGGAGATGCAAATCCTGCCGTAAATATCGTGAAAGTAAAAGCAGTCACCCATCGAAAAGATCGTCCAATCATGCAGACAACGATCGGGCCTAGCGAAGAGCATGTTTCGATGGCAGGAATTCCTACAGAAGCAAGTATTTTAGGTCTGGTGGACAAGGCGATCCCCGGAAAAGTAGTCAACGTCTATAACCCACCCGCTGGCGGCGGTAAATTAATGACGATCATGCAGATCCGCAAAGAAAACGAAGCAGATGAAGGGATTCAGCGGCAAGCGGCCATTCTAGCTCTTTCTGCATTTAAAGAATTGAAAACCGTGATCCTTGTAGATGACGATGTCGATATTTTTGATATGAACGATGTGATGTGGACGTTGAATACACGTTTCCAAGGAGACAAAGACGTCATTGTGATTCCTGGCATGAGAAACCACCCTCTTGATCCTTCCGAATTACCGGAATACAATCCTGGAGTGATTCGTTTTAGAGGAATGAGTGCGAAAACCATCTTAGACGGCACTGTTCCTTTTGATATGAAAGATCATTTTATTCGAGCAAAATTCAAGGAAGTAACTGACTGGGAAAAATACCTTGATTAACAAGAGAGGAATCAATCACTATGACGCGTAAAAAGAAAATCGTCATCGGCATTACCGGAGCTTCCGGCACCACCTACGCAATCGATCTAGTCAAGAAACTACGGGAAATCCCCTCTGTGGAAACTCACGGCGTCATCAGCAATTGGGCGAAGCAGAATCTTAAATTGGAAGCAGATATGCAATTGTCTGAATTAGAAAACCTGTTTGATTACCATTATCCGATCAATGATCTAGGTGCTCAAATAGCAAGCGGCTCATTTTTGGTAGACGGAATGGTGATCGTTCCAGCAAGTATGAAAACTGTGGCAGCCATTTCCATGGGCTATAGTGACAATTTGATTTCACGGGCAGCCGATGTGACGTTAAAAGAACAACGGAAATTGATCATTGTACCTCGAGAAACGCCATTAAGTACCATTCATTTAGAAAACTTGACGAAACTTTCTAGAATGGGGGTTCAAGTGATTCCACCTGTGCCAGCATTTTACAATCATCCACAAACCATTCAAGATTTAGTGGATCATCAAACAATGAAAATTCTCGATGCCCTTGCGATTGACAACGATACTGGTGGACGCTGGAAAGGTGAATGATTCATGGAAAAGACATTTCAAGCTACTGCTGATGGATTTACCATCAAAGCAATCGTTCAAGTCATCGGCAAAGATCTGTTGATTGCATTAACCGGCGGCGACGCCCCCCATATCGGTACAGTCACTTGGGCCGCAAAGGATAGTCCTAGTGAAACCACCCGTTTTCCCAGTCATCATGGACGTTTTCACAAAGATGATGTACTGAGTACCATTGTTCTCGAACACATTTCCTCTCTTTTACCGGGAAACTGTGTGATCACTGCCGGTGTCCATGTTAACGGTATTACAAAAGAACAGATCAAGGCATCCTTTAGACTAGCGGATAAAATCGGTCAAGAGATTCAAGCCTGGTTACCCACCGTTGATTTCTCGTTGCCGGAAGTAATTTATGCCAATTACAGTCAGAAAGAGCAAGACTGATCCCTTTTTCGTAAGCGGAGGAATTATTTTGCTAACGTACATCTTTTGCTTCAAGTGATACCTACCGATTGCTTTTGCTTAGCGGAACATTTTAGTGAAAAAGACCTCCAAAATCAAATTTTTTGGAGGTCTTTTCATCATATATATTCTGAATTTATTTGCCTTAGTAACACTTATACCCGTTCAAAATTCCCTATAAAAGATGCTGAATTTTCTTTAGTCATACGAAGTTCGACTAGCGCAGCCTACCCATCGCCGATCCAATCGCATGACCTGCCAGCATCCATGCTTTGGCAGCTTTTTGCAAGGTAGTTTGTTCCGGATAATTTTTCACATCGCTAGAAACGGTATTGAAGACCCAGAGCACCCCTTCATTCTTTTCTGGTTCTGTCAGTAACAGTTCATAATCATTTCCAAACAAAACCAGATTGGAAGTCGCTGGCAACCAATCTTTCAATTTAGGTGAAAGCAACCAAGTATCGGTCACGATAGGTGCTGAACGATATTCCGGAAAATACCTTTCAAAAAATCTTCTTGCTGCTTGGTAATTCTTTTGAACTTGTTCATGAACCAATTTCGCATCTGAAGGAATATGCAGCGAAAGATACGCCTGTCCTGCCAGTTGCGATGCTTTGCTCTTATGATCCGCGGCAATCATTTCAAACTCCAGTTGATCAATCCTAAACTCTAATCCGCACAAATACCGCCAGGTCCAAAACCCACGATCAAATATATCACGATGACTCACTTGCTTTGTTTCTTTTAAAAATCGAGGGAATGCCCCCATCGTAGCCAGATAAATCTCGTAAGGAATCTCTAATGGCTGATAAATATTTTTCCAGCTGATGGTCGCTGCATAGAGCTGGATCGCCAATTCTTTCATTGACTCCTCTTTATACAAAGCAGAGAGTCCTTTGGCTTCTTGTTCAGATTCAACAGGATCCAGCAGCTTTTGCACACTAATAATGACTTCTTGCTCATTCAACTGATGAAAGGCTTCCTTAACTTTCTCCTGAACTGAAACAGGCAGCTCAATTAAATCCATTAATTGCTGCAATGGCGCATTGTTTTCCAACGTCTATCCCCTCTTTCAACCTAATCACTTTTTGGCGACTCAAACAAATCACTTCTTACAACACAAATCAATATGTAATCGCTTTATTTAATTATAGAAGATTTTCAGCGAATTGATACAAGAATATACCGGTTTATACAAAAATCCTTCAAGGGATAGGAATTGATCGTTCTGTGCAGTGATTTTAGTGGGGAGTATTCTTTAGAAATCAATGGGCTTTTCGTCTTTACTGTTACCCTTTGGTCAAACTCTTCAAAAATGTTTCCCTCTAACAAACTCGTCATAAGCGGACTAAACCGTAAATTCAAACCTGCATACAAAAAAAGTGCTTGGATCACAGACATACATTTTCCTACATTTCTAGTCCTATCTCTAATCAACTAATAACAGGCGAATAGAAACCAATTCTCGTTTTCTACCTAGGAAACGAAGTATTTCTTGATCCGCCAACAAAGGAAATCTCCAATAGCAAAATGGCGTCCCATTCCAATGAAAATCCTCCGATCAAGAAACATAAAAAAGGCATCAGACCAGTCTGTCCAACACCTTTGACATAGCTAAACAAGCCTTGAGGAACATCGTGAAAATTTCAAAAAATTGCTAAAAGCGACTAGTAATCGTCAGCAACTTTCGGTAAAATAAACACGTTGGTTCCTTCGGGAATCAACTATGGCAACTTGATTGGTCAGCTGTGTAAAGTGGGTGACTGATCAAGGCTTTCTACAGGTGGGCCAACACCCGTAGAAAGTGCCTTTTTTTATTATTTGGTTTCTATTCCATTTAATCATATAGAAAGCGTTACCTTTTGACAAGAGGGAACACATGTTTTCATTGGTTTTTTTGAGAAAAATTGATGAAAATGAAGCATCCTTTCCGGTACATCAATTTCATCA
>NZ_JALAHI010000139.1 GCF_022711995.1 Enterococcus sp. | reverse complement strand
TAATAATTGTATACGTTCTTCTATAGAATCGAGGGATAATATGAAAATGCAAATACCTTTAGAAACCGAATATATGACGTTAGGACAAATGTTGAAAGAAGTCAGCGTAATCAGCAGTGGTGGACAAGCAAAATGGTTCCTGGCTGAACATACGGTACTTGTAGATGGAGAACCAGAGAATAGACGAGGCCGCAAATTGTATGCGGGAATGAGGATTGAGATACCTGATGAGGGTACTTTTTTTATGGTAAAGAAGGAAGCCTCAGATGCGTCTGAATAATCTTCAGCTAAAGAACTATCGTAACTATGAATCTTTGGAATTATCTTTCGATAAAAATCTTGTCATTTTTCTAGGCGAGAATGCTCAAGGAAAAACCAACGTTTTAGAAAGTATTTATGTTTTAGCAATGACGAAAAGTCATCGCACCACAAATGAGCAAGAGTTGATTCGTTGGGAAACGGCTGGAGCTCAAGTTAGCGGAGCTGTGTCTCGCGGGCATTCTACCATACCTTTAGAGTTATTTTTGACCAAAAAAGGTCGGAAAACAAAAGTCAATCACATTGAGCAAAAAAAACTTAGTAGCTACATAGGGCAATTAAATGTCATACTTTTTGCCCCCGAAGATCTCTCACTTGTTAAAGGAAGTCCTCAAGTAAGAAGAAAATTTATCGATATGGAAATTGGGCAGATTGATCCGGTATATTTGTATGACCTTGTGCAATATCAAGGCATTTTGAAACAGCGAAATCAGTATTTGAAGCAGTTATTTGAAAAAAAGCAAAAAGATGAACTTTATTTAGCAGTGTTGACTGAACAACTAATTGAATTTGGTAGCAAAATCATTTTTGCACGACAGCGTTTTGTAAAACGATTAGCATTTTGGGCTAATCAACTTCATCAAAAAATTAGTGATGAAAAAGAAGTTTTACAAATAGATTACCTATCTAGTATTGGTGCTGTAGGTGAATCTCTAGAGCAAATCCAGCAGCAATTCAAAGATGCGTTGGAACAAGTAAAAACGCGGGAAAAAATGAGACAAATTTCTCTAGTTGGGCCACATCGAGATGACCTGAATTTTTTGATCAATGATAGGAATGTTCAAACATTCGGGTCCCAAGGCCAACAGCGAACCACTGCATTAAGTGTAAAATTAGCAGAAATTGATTTGATGAAAGAAGAAACTGGGGAATATCCGGTTCTTTTGTTAGATGATGTGATGAGTGAATTAGATGATTCTCGTCAGTTACACTTACTAGAGACGATCGAAGGAAAAGTTCAAACATTTATTACGACAACCACGCTTGAACATGTAAAAGATAAAATGTCTGTTGAAGCAGAGATTTTTTACGTAGACCAAGGACACATAAAAGGAGAATAGACTGAATGACAGAAGAAGAAAAAAGTTTAGTTGAACGTGCCAAAGAATATGATGCCAGTCAGATTCAAGTCTTAGAAGGCTTAGAAGCAGTACGTAAGCGCCCAGGTATGTATATCGGATCGACCAGTTCAGAAGGGCTCCATCACCTTGTATGGGAAATCGTTGATAACTCGATTGATGAAGCACTTGCTGGCTTCGCCACAACGATTCAGGTGATTATTGAAGAGGATAATAGTATTACCGTTGTAGATGACGGAAGGGGAATTCCTGTAGACATCCAAGCAAAAACTGGCAGACCAGCTGTTGAAACAGTATTTACTATTCTTCATGCAGGAGGAAAATTCGGCGGTGGCGGATATAAAGTTTCCGGTGGTTTGCATGGTGTAGGTTCCTCAGTAGTAAATGCACTATCAACCACATTGGATGTCAAAGTATACAAAGAAGGTAAAGTTTATTATCAAGAATACCATCGTGGTGCTGTTATTGAAGATTTAAAAGTAATTGGCGAAACAGATCGCCATGGGACAACAGTCCACTTTGTACCAGATCCTGAAATTTTTACAGAAACTACTGTTTTTAATTTTGATAAGTTAGCTACACGTGTTCGAGAACTAGCTTTTTTGAATCGTGGCTTAAAAATTTCAATTGAAGATAAACGAGAAGAACAAACTCTTCTGAAGGAATACCATTATGATGGCGGGATTAAAAGTTACGTTGAACACTTAAATGCAAGTAAGACAGTTATTTTTCCTGAACCAATCTATCTTGAAGGAGAACAACAGGGTATCACTGTAGAAGTTTCTCTGCAGTACACAGATAGTTACCATAACAATTTGTTAAGCTTTGCCAACAATATTCATACCTATGAAGGTGGTACGCATGAGTCTGGATTTAAAACAGCTTTGACCCGTGTTATCAACGATTATGCACGTAAATCTAAGCTAATGAAAGAAAATGATGAGAATTTAACAGGTGAAGATGTTCGAGAAGGTCTGACAGCCGTTATTTCCATTAAACATCCAGATCCTCAATTTGAAGGTCAAACAAAAACAAAATTAGGAAATTCAGAAGTACGTACTGTGACTGACCGTTTGTTTTCGGAACATTTCACAAAATTTTTAATGGAAAATCCATCGGTTGGTCGTCAAGTAGTTGAAAAAGGACTGCTAGCCTCTAAGGCTCGTCAAGCCGCTAAGCGCGCTCGCGAGATGACTCGACGAAAAGGAGCTCTTGAAATTAGTAATTTGCCAGGAAAATTAGCAGATTGTTCAAGTAATGATCCTGAGAAATGCGAATTATTTATTGTCGAAGGGGACTCGGCTGGAGGATCAGCTAAACAAGGACGGAGTCGTGAATTCCAAGCAATTCTGCCTATTCGAGGAAAAATCTTAAATGTCGAAAAAGCAAGTATGGATAAAATTTTGGCAAATGAAGAAATCCGTTCACTATTTACAGCGATGGGTACAGGTTTTGGAGCAGATTTTGATGTTTCTAAGGCACGTTATCATAAATTAGTAATTATGACGGATGCCGACGTCGATGGGGCGCATATTCGAACATTACTATTAACTTTATTCTATCGTTATATGCGACCAATTGTTGAAGCTGGATATGTTTATATTGCTCAACCACCGCTTTATGGGGTGAAACAAGGAAAAAATATCCATTATATTCAACCAGGTAAAAATGCTGAGCAAGATTTGAAGAATACAATCGAATCTTTACCTGCGACACCTAAACCAAGTGTTCAACGATACAAAGGGCTAGGCGAAATGGATGATCATCAGCTTTGGGAAACAACGATGGATCCAGATAACCGGATGATGCTCCGTGTAAGTGTAGACGATGCAATTGAAGCAGATCAAATTTTTGAAATGCTAATGGGCGATCGTGTAGAACCAAGGCGTGCCTTTATTGAAGAGAATGCACATTATGTTAAAAATCTTGATATCTAGCCAATCGTAAAGGAGGAAATAGCTTGAGTGAAGCAAAACAAAATATTCATGATGTCAATCTGACAAGTGAAATGCGTGAGTCCTTTATCGATTATGCGATGAGTGTTATTGTTGCAAGGGCCTTGCCAGATGTTCGAGATGGACTAAAACCAGTTCATCGTAGAATTTTATATGGAATGAATGAATTAGGGGTTACACCAGACAAACCCCATAAAAAATCAGCCCGTATCGTCGGTGATGTAATGGGTAAATATCACCCTCATGGTGATAGTGCGATTTACGAATCAATGGTGCGGATGGCGCAACCGTTTAGTTATCGTTATATGTTAGTGGATGGCCATGGTAACTTTGGTTCAGTCGATGGTGATGGTGCTGCCGCGATGCGGTATACTGAAGCCCGCATGAGCAAATTAGCCATGGAGATGCTAAGAGACATTAATAAAGATACCGTCGATTTTCAAAGTAATTACGATGATACTGAAAGAGAACCTGCAGTATTGCCTGCTCGTTTTCCTAATCTGCTAGTCAATGGTACAACAGGTATCGCGGTTGGTATGGCAACGAACATTCCACCACATAACTTAAACGAAGTAATTGCGGCTATTGAGCTGTTAATGGAAAATCCTGAAGTAACAACGAATGAATTGATGGAAGTTTTACCTGGACCTGATTTCCCAACAGGCGGATTAGTTATGGGTAAATCTGGTATTCGACGAGCCTACGAGACAGGGAAAGGATCCATTACAGTACGAGGAAAAGTTGAAGTTACTGAGATGCCTAATGGTAAAGAAAGAATTCTAGTCACTGAATTGCCGTACATGGTTAATAAAGCAAAGTTGATTGAGCGGATTTCAGAACTTCATCGAGACAAACGAATCGAAGGTATTACTGATTTACGTGATGAATCTTCTCGAGAAGGTATGCGTATTGTGATCGATGTTCGTCGTGATGTTAGTGCTTCTGTTATTTTGAACAATCTTTATAAAATGACGGCTCTCCAATCGTCCTTTGGCTTTAATATGCTAGCGATTGAAAAAGGCGTACCAAAAATTTTAAGCTTGAAACGAATTTTAGAAAATTATATTGAGCATCAACAAGAGGTAGTAACGCGCCGCACTCAATTTGATAAAAATAAAGCAGAAGCACGGGCTCACATCTTAGAAGGTCTACGAATTGCTCTTGATCATATTGACGAAATCATTGCATTGATTAGAGCGTCTAATTCGGATGATGAAGCAAAAAATACGATGATGGAACGCTTTAAATTATCAGACCGTCAAGCACAGGCTATTCTAGATATGCGTTTGCGTCGTTTAACAGGATTAGAAAGAGATAAGATTGAAAATGAATATCAAAGCTTGTTGGAATTGATTACTGACTTAAAAGATATTTTAGCTAATCCTCATCGGGTCTTAGAAATTATTCAAACGGAATTACAAGAATTAGGTCAACGTTTTGGTGATAAACGCCGAACAGAATTACTTGTCGGAGAAGTTTTGAGTCTTGAAGATGAAGACTTGATTGAAGAAGAAGAAATCGTCATTACTCTGACAAATAATGGTTATATCAAACGTGTGGCAAATTCTGAATTTCGGGCTCAACGTCGCGGAGGACGTGGGGTTCAAGGAATGGGGATTCACGATGAAGATTTTGTTAAAACGCTGATTTCTTGTTCAACCCATGATAATTTACTTTTCTTTACTAATATGGGAAAAGTTTATAAAGCCAAAGGATACGAAATTCCTGAATATGGACGAACGGCTAAAGGAATTCCTGTAATTAATCTTTTGGGTATCGATTCAAATGAGCGAATTGAAGCCATTATCCCAGCTTCTGTAGAATCACAAGAAGGTCGTTATCTATTCTTTACGACAAAGCTAGGCATAGTAAAACGTACTTCCATCACTGCTTTTTCAAATATTCGTGCTAATGGATTAATTGCTATTGGCTTACGTGAGAACGATGAGTTAGTGAATGTAGTGGAAACTAATGGTCAAGATGTGATGATTATTGGTACACATAATGGTTATTCTGTTACATTTAAAGAAGAGTTAGTTCGGGACATGGGAAGAACTGCTGCTGGTGTAAGAGGTATCCGTCTAAGAGAAGATGACTATGTTGTAGGTGCTTCTGTAATCAAAGAAGATAGTGAAGTATTAGTCATTACAGAAAATGGCTATGGCAAGCGCACTAAAGGTTCCGAGTATCCTATAAAAGGACGCGGTGGTAAAGGAATAAAAACAGCGAATATTACTGCAAAAAATGGACCGTTAGCTGGATTGACTACAGTTTCAGGGAAAGAAGACATCATGCTTATTACAGATAAAGGTGTCATTATTCGGTTTAATGTTGAAACAGTGTCACAAACTGGGCGTGCAACTTTAGGTGTTCGCTTAATGAAGATGGAAAACGGAGCGAAAGTAGTTACGATGGCTACTGTAGATCCAGAAGTTTCTGAAGCAGAAGATGACTTGACCTCGGAAAGCCAAAGTGAAGAATAAGAAATAGAGTTAACTCCAACACGATGTTGTTGGAGTTTTTTCTACAAATGACCTATTTTTTGCGTACTTATTATTGCAAGCAAATTTACTGTCAAAAGTCAAAAATTAATCTTGTATTATGGATAGAAAAAATGTATAATTAGTATTTGTGAGTAGTCTAATCAGGCGACTCTCTCTGCTCCTAGAATACACTAGGGGCCTAAGACCACAGGGAGGTGAATAATCAATGGAAAATACGAAATATGAGATCTTATACATCATTCGTCCAAACATTGATGAAGAAGCAAAATCTGCATTGATCGCACGTTTTGACACGATCTTGACAGATAACGGAGCTGAAGTTATCGAGTCTAAAGATTGGCAAAAGCGCCGTCTAGCGTATGAAATGGATGGATTCCGTGAGGGTATCTATCACATCGTTAAAGTTTCTTCTCCATCAACTGCAAGTGCAATCAATGAATTTGACCGTCTTGCTAAAATCAATGATGACATTATCCGTCACATGATTGTTAAAGAAGAAGAATAAAATTGTTTCACATGAAACAAAGCGATGAGGAGATGATGAACTTTGATTAATAATGTTGTACTAGTAGGAAGATTAACCAAAGATCCTGATTTACGATACACTTCTAACGGCACTGGCGTTGCGTCTTTTACATTGGCTGTAAATCGTAATTTTACGAACCAAAGTGGAGAGCGTGAAGCTGATTTCATCAATTGTGTGATTTGGAGAAAGCCTGCAGAAACACTGGCTAACTATGCTCGTAAAGGTACATTACTTGGTGTGACTGGACGTATCCAAACACGTTCTTATGACAATCAGCAAGGGCAACGTGTATATGTAACTGAAGTTGTAGCAGACAATTTTCAATTGTTAGAATCTCGTAATGCTTCTGAACAACGTCGTACTAGCGATAACAGTGGAAACACTTCTTACAATACTAGTGGCTCTGCTGGATTCGGAAACAATAGCACAAATCAAAATCAATCCTCTCAACCATCAGGAATGCCTAACTTTGATCGAGATAATTCTGATCCGTTCGGAAACTCATCAATTGACATTTCAGACGATGATTTACCATTCTAATAAATTGATAGGAGGGAAATAGAATGGCACAACAAAGAAGAGGCGGACGCAAACGTCGCAAAGTGGACTATATTGCTGCAAATCATATCGAACATATCGATTATAAAGATACAGAACTGTTGAAACGTTTCATTTCAGAACGTGGAAAAATTTTACCACGTCGTGTAACTGGAACTGGAGCTAAAAACCAACGTAAACTAACTGTTGCAATTAAACGCGCACGCATCATGGGATTACTACCATTTGTAGGCGAAGAATAAGATATATTCAAAAGTTGACAAACGTCTTTGACATTTGTCAACTTTTTTTGTCATTTATGTTTGTTGTTTATTTTCTCTTATATGTTATTTAATCGCGATTTTAAATAACAATAAATTCATTTCTTTATTTGATTTATGATTTCCTGAAAAAAGTTTCACGTGAAACTTTTTTCAGGAAATCGCTTATTCGTATAAGATGTGGTAAAATATAAAAGTGTTTAATTTTCTATAGCAGTTTATTGAGGAGTTAAATTATGTCAGCAATCGGACTTATTTCAATTGATAACTATGATGATCTAATTGACAAAAAAGATGACAAGCAAATATCCTACTTGAACTCATTGATCACGACACTAATTTCAGATTGGGCCAGTGAAAATCATATCTTTTATAAGCGAATTAATTCTGAGCGCTTTCTTTTTGTTGCCAAAATTGAAGATATTGATAAGATGAAACAGGGAAATTTTGAGTTTTTGACACGTGTTCGCAATATTGCTGAAAAGAATGATTTAGCCTTAACTATCAGTATGGGAATTTCTTATGGGAAGGAATCTTTGGAGACAATAGGCGAAGTAGCTCAGAATAATTTAGATATTGCTTTAGTACGTGGTGGGGATCAAGTAGTATTGAAAAAAGCAGATGAAGAAGCAAAGCCTCAGTTTTTTGGTGGTAATACAGATGGTACTCCTAAAAGAACGCGTGTTCGCTCTCGTGCGATGAGTACTACATTAAAAAAAATATTTGCTGACAACAAAAAGGTGTTTATTATGGGACACAGGTATCCAGATATGGATGCTTTAGGTGCGGCCTTTGGAGTTGCTTATATGGCAATGATGAGTGAACGAGAATGTTACATTATATTAAATCCTAAAGAAATCACTGCAGATATTGAACGGGTATTAGCGGAATTGAAGAAATATCCTGATTTAGAACGCATTGTTATCTCCGGAGATGAAGCTGTAGCGTTATCCGATGAAGAGAGCGTCTTAGTAATGGTTGACTATCATAAGCCATCTATGTCGATTTCACAAAAAGTCTATGACGTCTTTGATAAAATTGCTGTGATCGATCATCACCGACGAGGGGATGAATTTCCAGATAAACCATTATTGACCTATATTGAATCCACAGCATCTTCAGCTTCAGAATTAGTCGCTGAATTAATACAGTATCGTTCTACTCGCAAGACGCAAATTCCAAAATTTATTACTACTTCTTTATTGGCGGGAATTTATGTTGATACAAAGAATTTTTCTGTTCGAACAACAGCTAGAACCTTTGATATTGCTGGATATCTTAAAAATCAAGGAGCAGATACTTCGCTTGTTCAATATATGCTTAGTACAGATCTGGATTCTTATTTAATGATTAGTGAGTTAGTTTCTAAAAGTAAACATTATAAAGAAGATATAGTTATCGCAGTAGCTGATGACAATAGAGTCTATGATAGTGTGACAGTCGCTAAGGCAGCGGATACTCTTTTATCAATTAATGGGATTCATGCTGCTTTTGTAATCACAAGGCAGCCTAGTAAGTTGATCGGTATTAGTGCTAGAAGCACAGGGAAAATTAACGTGCAAGTATTAATGGAATCGCTAGGCGGAGGTGGCCATTTCACAAATGCGGCGACTCAAATCAAAGATAAAAGCTTGGATGAAGTCAAAAAAATGTTAGTTCAAGAACTTAACAATTTAGAAAACGAATAAGGAGTGACTAATGATGAAAGTTATTTTCTTGCAAGATGTCAAAGGAAAAGGAAAAAAAGGAGACATCAAGGAGGTACCTAATGGTTACGCTCAAAACTTCCTAATTAAAAATAACTTAGCTAAACCTGCTAATAATGAAAGTATGGCCGAACTAAAAGGAAAACAAAAAGCACAAGAAAAACATGAAGCAGAGATATTGGCAGAAGCTGAGGAACTAAAAAAAATTCTTGAAAAAGAAGAAACTGTTGTTAAAATTAAAGCGAAAGCAGGAGAAGATGGTCGCTTATTTGGCTCTATTCCATCTAAACAAATTGCTGATGCATTAAATAAACAATACAGTATTAAGTTAGATAAACGAAAAATTGAGTTGGAACAGCCAATTCGAGCATTAGGGTATACAAAGGTACCCGTCAAATTACATTCTAAAGTAACTGCTACAATCACAGTGCAAACAGTACAAGAATAAAAAGGTTCCCAACAGTAAAATGTTGGGATTTTTTAAGCTGATATTTTTGTTATCGGGGTTCTCTTGTACTTTAATTTGATATCCTGTAGAATAAATGAACACTAGATTAGGAGAACAAGTCATGAATGAAGTATGGCAAAATCAAATTCCACCTCAAGACATTGAAGCTGAGCAGGCAGTTTTAGGCGCAATCTTTTTAGATGCGGATTCAATTATTGATGCGATGGAAATTATTGAACCACAAGATTTTTATCGGCGTAGCCATCAAATAATCTTTCAATCGATGATTCAACTCAATGATCGTAACGAATCCATCGACCTAATCACATTGAAAGCAGAAATAGAAAAAAGTAATAGCCTTGAAGATATTGGTGGATTTACTTATTTAACGGAACTTAGCCAAGCTTCTCCTTCAGCTGCCAGTATTGCTTATTATGCGAAAATCGTGGATGATAAAGCAACTTTGCGTAATCTGATACAAACAGCCAGTCGTATCGTGACAAAAGGGTTTGAACAAGATGAAGATGTTCAATCAATTGTTGATCAAGCAGAGAAAAGCATTTTAGAAGTTTCAGAGAAAAGAAATAGTAACGGATTTCAATCTATTGCTGATGTTTTAAATCGGACAATCGAAAATATTGATCAACTAGCACAAAATAATGAGGAAATTACAGGTTTACCCACCGGTTATGCGGCTTTAGATAAAATGACTGCGGGGCTTCAGAAAGAAGAGTTGATTATCTTAGCAGCCCGACCAGCTGTTGGTAAAACAGCATTCGCATTAAATATAGCACAAAATGTAGGGACAAAAACAGATCGATCAGTTGCCATCTTTAGTTTAGAAATGGGTGCAGAATCATTAGTCAACCGAATGTTATGTGCGGAAGGTTCTATTGAAGCCAGTCATTTGCGTACAGGGCAACTGTCAGAAGAGGAATGGCGTAATCTAATCGTGGCTATGGGTAGTTTATCGAATGCCAGTATTTATATTGATGATACACCTGGGATCAAAATTTCCGAGATTCGAGCAAGATGCCGAAAATTGGCACAAGAAAAAGGAAATTTAGGATTGATATTAATCGACTATTTGCAACTGATTGAAGGTACGGGGCGGGAAAATCGACAACAAGAAGTTTCTGAGATCTCTCGCCAATTGAAGAAATTAGCCAAAGAATTAAAAGTGCCAGTTATTGCACTCTCTCAGTTGTCCCGTGGTGTGGAACAACGTCAAGATAAACGCCCAGTATTAAGTGATATTCGTGAATCCGGATCAATCGAACAAGATGCAGACATTGTGGCATTTCTTTATCGCGATGATTATTATCAACGTGAAGGTGACGATGAAGATGGTGGGGAAGAACCACAAAATAATAATGTCATTGAAGTAATTATTGAAAAAAACAGAAGTGGCGCGCGGGGAACAGTTGAATTATTGTTTATCAAAGAATACAACAAATTTTCCTCCTTATCTCCACGTGTTGAGTTTGAATAAGATAGATTGCGATCGGTAGTATTATCGATCGCTTTTTTTATTCGTATTTAGCTTTCTACTAAAAAAATATTTGAATTATAGTTCGTTTTTTTAGGCTTTTTTTTATTTTATTCATTTGGATTATTCGATTTTAGATTGAATCCACGGTCGAATACTGGTACAATACTCATGGAGTGCAATATATAAAGAAAGAGGTCATTAAATGTCATCTGTAGTAGTAGTAGGTACCCAATGGGGCGATGAAGGAAAAGGGAAAATTACCGACTTTTTGAGTGAAAATGCGGAAGTAATTGCACGTTATCAAGGTGGAGACAATGCAGGACATACTATCAAGTTTGATGGAGTAACATATAAATTACATTTAATTCCGTCTGGTATTTTTTATAAAGATAAAATCAGCGTAATCGGAAATGGTGTAGTTGTGAATCCAAAGTCACTTGTTATGGAACTCGCTTATCTGAAAGAAAACAATATAATAACAGATAATTTGAAAATATCTGACCGTGCTCATGTTATTTTACCTTATCATATTAAATTGGATCAGCTACAAGAAGATGCTAAAGGTGAGAATAAGATTGGAACAACGATTAAAGGAATTGGTCCTGCATACATGGACAAGGCAGCGCGAGTAGGAATACGGATTGCAGATCTTCTAGATAAAGAAATTTTTGAAGAAAGATTACGTATTAATCTTGAAGAAAAGAATCGTCAGTTTGTTAAAATGTTTGATGATGAGCCGATTGCTTTTGAAGAAATTTTTGAAGAGTATTACGAGTATGGTCAACAAATTAAGAAATATGTGACTGATACATCAGTCATTTTAAATGATGCGTTAGATCATGGAAAACGTGTATTGTTTGAAGGGGCTCAAGGAGTTATGTTAGATATTGACCAAGGAACATATCCCTTCGTAACATCCTCGAATCCAGTCGCTGGTGGCGTAACAATTGGGAGTGGGGTTGGTCCTTCTAAAATCAATAAAGTAGTCGGCGTATGTAAAGCGTACACTTCAAGAGTTGGCGACGGTCCATTTCCAACAGAACTTTTTGATGCAACTGGGGATCATATTCGCGAAATTGGTCGTGAATATGGTACAACAACTGGTCGTCCCCGCCGCGTTGGCTGGTTTGACACTGTGGTAATGCGTCATTCAAAACGCGTTTCAGGTATTACAAATCTATCATTGAATTCAATAGATGTTTTGAGTGGTCTTGAAACTGTAAAAATTTGTACCGCATACGAACTAGATGGGGAATTGATTTATCACTACCCAGCAAGTTTGAAAGAACTAAATCGTTGCAAACCAGTTTACGAAGAGTTACCTGGCTGGTCAGAAGATATTACTGGATGTAAGACGTTAGCTGACTTACCTGAAAATGCCCGCAATTATGTGCACCGTATCTCTGAATTAGTTGGGGTTCGCATCTCAACCTTTTCAGTAGGACCGGATCGTAACCAAACGAATATTTTAGAAAGTGTATGGGCACAAATTTAATCTGAAGATTGAGTTTGTTTAAGAAGTATAAATGAAGAATAGATAGAACAAGGCAGAGAGAGTATTTAAGAAGAAAATCGATGGTTTTTTCGACTTCAAGTATGATTTCTTCTGCCTTGTTCTTTTTTTGTTATAATAAAGTTATCAAGGAGGTGTACCTATGTATCAAATCATTACAGATTCATGTTGTGATCTACCAGCAAAAAGATTAGCTGAACTAGGTGTTCAATATATATCTATGACAATTGAACTTGATGGAAAAGAATATATCGATGATATGGGTGAACAATTTGATGCCACATGGTTTTTAGAAAAATTAAAAGAGAACGCACAACCGACAACTTCTCAAATCAACGTAGGACGTTATGTTGAATTTTTTCGTCCATATGTAGAATCGCACACACCAATACTTTATCTAGGTTTTTCATCTGGAATGAGCGGTTCTTTTCAGAGTGCCGTTCAAGCGGTAGCTATTCTGAAAGAAGATTACCCACAAGCAGAAATTTTACTTATTGATACAAAGTCTGCCAGTTTAGGCGAAGGATTTTTAGTAGCGGAAGCGGCGAAAAGACAGCAAGAGGGATGGCCTCTTTATGAAGTCAGTCAATGGGTAGAAGAACACAAATTATCCTTAGACTCTTGGGTGACAGTAGATGATCTTCGCCATCTTGAAAGAGGGGGAAGAATATCTAAAACAGCAGCAATTGGTGGATTACTAAATGTTAAACCAATTATTACTGTTGATACAGAAGGAAAGTTAAAAAATATCGATAAGGTAAGGGGAAGAAATAAATCTATTCAAAAAATTGTCGATAAAACAGTCGCTAATCTGCGAGAATCACAAATAGAGATTGTTTATCTTGCAAATTCCGGTGATGACGAAGCAGCAGAAAAAGTTATAAGACTTTTAAAAGAACAGGTTCCAACGTTAGCTATTTATCACTATCCTTTAGGACCGACGATTGCCAGTCACACAGGATATGGTTGTTTGGCACTCTTCTCATTTGGAAAAATGCGCTTAATTAGTAAGTGATTTTCTCATCTAATCTACAAAAATAATTGAAGCACCTCAAAAGTTAGAATAAAAAATCTAGCTTTTGGGTGCTTCAATTTTTACTTGTAGTTGTCTTTTTTATTTGGAAATCAATTATAGAGTTCGCTCATTCGTTGTTGGACATCCTTGTTATCTAAGAACTCATCATAGGTAGTTTCTGCTCGATCAACAACGCCTTTGTTTGAAACGGCGATGATTCGATTTGCAAGTGTTTGGATAAATTGATGGTCATGAGAAGCAAAAAGTAATGAGCCTGTAAAAGCCATAAGTCCATCATTCAATGCAGTGATCGATTCTAAATCTAAGTGATTCGTTGGGTCATCTAAGACGAGAACATTAGCTTTTGATAGCATTAGTTTTGATAACATACAACGAACTTTTTCGCCTCCAGATAGAACATTAACTGGTTTTAAGACTTCATCACCGGAAAATAGCATCCGACCTAAGAAACTACGTAAGAATGTATTGTCATCTTCTTCTTTACTAGCATATTGACGCAGCCAATCAACGATTGGTGTATCTGTATCAAATTCACTAGTAGTATCTTTTGGCAAGTAAGCGTGTTGTGTAGTAACGCCCCAACGGACGCTACCAGTATCCGGCACGATCTCGCCCATAATGACTTTGAATAGGGTAGTCGTTGTGATGTCATTATTGGCAATAAAGGCAACTTTATCATCTTTGTTCAAAGTAAAAGAGATATTATCTAAAATCTTTTTACCATCAATAGTCACACTGACATTATCTACTTGTAATAAATCATTACCGATTTCACGTTCCGGTTTAAATCCTACAAAAGGATAGCGACGTGAAGAAGGTTGAATATCATCAAGAGTAATTTTATCCAACATTTTCTTTCGAGAAGTGGCTTGCTTTGACTTTGATGCGTTCGCACTAAAGCGTGCGATAAATTCTTGCAATTCTTTGATTTGTTCTTCTTTTTTTGCGTTTGATTGTGATTGTAATTTTGCTGCTAATTGACTTGATTCCAACCAAAAATCATAGTTTCCGACATACAGTTTGATCTTACCAAAATCCAGATCTGCCATATGGGTACATACTTTATTTAAGAAGTGACGGTCATGGGAAACAACGATAACCGTGTTATCAAAGTTGATTAAGAATTCTTCTAACCAGTTAATAGATTGGATATCCAATCCGTTAGTCGGTTCATCTAGGAGCAAGACATCTGGTTTTCCAAAAAGAGCTTGTGCTAATAACACTTTCACACGTTGACCAGCTGTTAATTCTTTCATTTGAACATGATGCAACTCATCAGGAATATTCAATCCTTGCAAAAGAACAGCAGCTTCTGGTTCCGCTTCCCAACCATCCAGTTCAGCGAATTCACCTTCTAGTTCAGCGGCACGGATACCATCTTCATCACTAAAGTCTTCTTTCATATAGATTGCATCTTTTTCTTTCATTACATCATATAATCGTTTATGACCCATGATAACTGTTTCAATAACAGGGTATTCTTCGAAGTCAAAATGATTTTGTTTTAAAACAGCCATCCGTTCATCTGGGCCCAATGAAACATTTCCTGTAGATGGTTGGATTTCTCCAGATAATATTTTTAAGAAAGTTGATTTACCAGCACCATTTGCACCAATCAAACCATAGCAATTGCCAGGCGTAAACTTAATATTAACATCGTCGAACAGTTTGCGATCTGAAAAATGCAAACTTACATCACTTACTGTAATCAATTCTTTTCCTCACTTTATATATATTGACATTGAGTCTCCTAGCATTATAGCGATGAATGTTGAAAGTTTCAAGTAAACTCAAGGATTTCCCTACAATCAAAACAGAAGTTCAAAATTATTTCGGGTAAAACAAAAGGCTAGAATCAAGCGTTTTCCTATGCTAGAGTAAAAGGGAGAAGATAGGAGGAGAGAAATGTTTTGGTTGAATGGTTAATGCAACTGTCCCCGTGGCAGCAGGCTTTGGCTGGTACTTTATTTACATATGCTATGACTGCTCTAGGTGCGGCACTTGTTTATTTTTTTAAAGATATCAATAAAAATGTTCTGAATACAATGTTGGGATTCGCTTCTGGTGTAATGATCGCTGCGAGTTTTTGGTCATTACTAGATCCTGCTATCGCTCGTGCAGAAGAAAATGGGGATATACCATGGCTTGTGGTTAGTATTGGTTTTGGATTAGGTGGACTATTTTTATATGCTGCAGATAAAACATTGCCCCATATGCATTTTGGTCCTAACCACGAAACAGAAGGTTTTCCTAGCCACTTAAAGCGAACGATTCTGCTGGTCTTCTCCATTACATTACACAATATTCCTGAAGGATTGGCTGTGGGTGTGGCTTTTGGAGCAGCAGCCAGCTCGGAAGATCCTCGAGCAGCAGTTTTAGCAGCTATTTCAGTAGCTATTGGTATTGGGATCCAAAATTTCCCCGAAGGAGCTGCTGTATCCATTCCTTTAAGACAGGAAGGATTGAGTCGTAATAAAGCCTTTGTCTATGGACAGGCGTCTGGGATCGTTGAACCGATTGCGGGTGTTATCGGCGCTTTGCTAGTAACAAGCATGAACGCAATTTTGCCATATGCTTTAGCATTTGCAGCAGGAGCGATGATTTATGTTGTTGTAGAGGAACTAATACCGGAAGCACAGCAAACAGCCAGCAGTCGACGACATTTCGCTGTCTTTGGTGTCATGATAGGCTTTATTCTGATGATGGTTTTAGATGTTGCATTGGGCTAATCAAAAAGGAGCTATGACAAAAGTCTTGTCATAGCTCCTTTTTCTGAATAAACGGTTAGAAGTAACTTCTTCGGAAATAAGCCGAAATTTCTTGAAGCTGACCACTTTTGGCATAACCTCTTTTTGTTAGTTATAATATTTTTTGGGTCGTTGTCGAACGTTTGTCAACCATCGAACAATTAGGACAGCTAGTAATAAAGGAATACCAAAACGGAAAATCAAACCGATCAATCCACCAATTAATCCTAAGATGAGAGATAAGAGCAATGAAGCTAAGACTAAAACTGCTACGACAGTTACGATTCTACCTAACAAACTTTGTGTGTTCATAATGAATCCTCCTATGCCTTTTATTAAACTCATCTTATCAAGAAAGAAGAAGAGACACATCCATCTTAAGGCGGAATTTTTCCTCAGTCGGTAGTCAAAGAGCGGTTAGTGAGGTAAACTAGAAAAAAAAGCAGGTGAGAATATGAAAGCAATTATCAAAAGTAAACATTTTATCACGGAAGGAGGCTGTAATGCTTGTCAAGCCTTCGAATTAGAAACATTGACGTTACACTTAGAGAATGGAAAAGAAGTTTCTTTAGAGAACTTGGATGTAGCCTCATTAGTAACGCCATTTATTCAAAATGAACAATGGCGGACAACATTATTATTGGATGAGGATGAAGGCTATCTTTATCAAAAAGGAAACCAAGAAGTGACATTTATCGATAATCATGCTACCCAAGTGTTTGTTTCAGAGGATAAAAAAATTGTTTGTCAAAAAAAAGCTTGTGAACAGGAACTGTTTGTAAAAGCAAATGATGTTTTGCAACAACTCTTTTCTATTGAACCAGTGGAATTTGCAATTGAGCAAGCATAATCAATGAAAGAACTGCTTGAAAAAGAAACCTTTCAATCAAAAGTAAAAGTCACTTAAAGATTGAAGGTTCTATAGTCAAGCAGTTTTTATTTACGTATTTGGCCTTCTCCGTAGATAATGTATTTGATGGAAGTTAATGCTTCGAGCCCCATCGGACCTCTAGCATGCAATTTTTGAGTAGAAATGCCAATTTCTGCTCCAAAACCAAAAACAAACCCATCCGTGAATCTTGTAGATGCATTGACATATACTGCAGCGGCATCAACCTCCTGTAAAAATTTCTGGGAAGCGAAGTAATTGTCAGTAATGATTGCTTCAGAATGTTTCGTGTTATAGCGATTGATGTGAGCAATTGCTTCGTCGATGGAATCTATAACTTTGACGGCTAAAATAAAATCTAAAAATTCTGTCTGCCAATCTTCTTCAGTAGCGGGGTGTGCGTTCATTAAATACTTTCGTGCACTTTCGTCAGCTCGTAGCTCTACGCTATTTTTCAATTCTTTTTCTAACAAAGGTAGAAATTCTGCTGCACAATTTTTATGAACGAGGATCGTTTCGATTGCATTGCAGACGGAAGGACGCTGGGTTTTAGCATTGACCACAATGTCAACAGCCATCGGAAGTTGCGCATCTTTATCAATAAAGATGTGATTGTTGCCAGTTCCTGTTTCAATGACAGGAACGGTTGCGGTTTCTTTGACACGACGAATGAGGTTAGCACCCCCTCGTGGAATCAATACATCCAAGTACTCGTTTAAGCGCATCATTTGCTCAGCAACGGCATGACTGGTGTCATCAACAAATTGAATAGAGTAGGGCGAATAGCCTTTAGCACTTAATGTCTCTTGTAAAAGTTTTACAAGAATTTGATTGGAATAGAAGGCTTCTTTTCCTCCTCGCAGAATAACAGCATTTCCAGACTTAAAGCATAAACTAGCAGCATCTGTTGTCACGTTGGGTCTTGCTTCATAAATGATTCCTATAACGCCTAATGGTACACGTTGTTTGCCAATTAACAGGTTATCACTATTGCGCCACATTTTATCCACGACTCCCAGAGGGTCAGGTAGCTGAACGACTTCTCGAATGCCATTCGCCATCTCATTGATTCGTTCCTCAGTTAATTCCAGGCGATCAATTAAGGAAGGTTTTAAGGCATTTTTTTTGGCAGTATCTAAATCTTTTTTATTTTCTGTTAAAATTAGCGGACGATTTTTTTCCAATGTTTCGGCCATAGCTAAAAGTAATTGATCTTTTTCAGTAGCTGTTAGTAAACTAAGTGAAACAGCACTTTTTTTCGCCTGTTTGCCTATTTTTATTAAGTCGATCATAATGTTTCCTCCTTGTAAAAATAAGTACCAATCTTTTTACCAGCTAAAATATCAAAAATAATTTTAGGCTGTTTCCCATTTGCCAAGATCATTTTGGTATCTGTTTTGAGGATACGATCCGCAGCTTTTAATTTACTAGACATACCACCCGTTCCATAGGGACTACCTTTCCCAGTTGCTTGTTTCATTAAGCCGGGTGTAATCTCAGTAATCTCATCATAGAGTAGCGCAGTTTTATTATGCAACGGATTATCAGTGTAAAAGCCATCGATGTCTGATAGCATAATCAGTAGATCCGCATGAACTAACTGAGCGACAATGGCAGATAATTGATCATTGTCACCAAATTTAGTAAGATGGTCCAACTCATCTATAGCAACGGTATCATTCTCGTTGATTATTGGAATGATCCCCATAGTTAAGAGTTGCTCCAATGTGTTACAGACATTTTGTCGACTTTGAGGAAACTCAATAATATCTCGTGTCAACAATAATTGTGCAGTTTTTTGATTGTAGACTTGAAAACGATGATTGTAAATATTCATTAATTCTGCTTGTCCTACAGCGGCGATTGCTTGTTGTTGGGGGATTTCTACAGGACGCTGTGAAATATTTAGTTTATTCATTCCCACTCCAATAGCTCCAGAAGAAACGAGAATAATCTCTTTTCTTTGATTCCTTAGATCGGATAAAACAAAGGCAAGTTCATCAATACTTGAGAGGTTGATATTTCCATTGGGATAAACGAGGGAACTTGTACCTATTTTGATAACGACTCGATTTGCTTTTTTTAGCTTCTCTCGCATTTTATAACCACCTCTTCTGAATTTCATAATTAATATTTTGTCCATTGTACTAACAAAATAGAGATTCGTCATGCTCTTTTTCTATTTTCTTGCTTTTTTTGACTAAGGAAGCGAAGAAAATATAAAGAGTTTCTGATAATTTTGTTTTCATTAAAGAAAATAGGCGTTACTATGCTAAAATAACTATAAGTTTACCAATTGGAGGAAAAGATGAAAACACGTGGATTTGAAATTGTTTCAGCGTATAAAGATAAAAATATAACTCTTCCCCAACGCGCAACTCATCATGCGGCAGGGTATGATTTTGAAGCGGCTGAAGAAATCGTGATACCTAGTATATGGAAAGCAGGATTGATGAATGGCATTCAAGCATTGACCACTAAAGATGTTCAAAAATTAATTAAACCGACGCTCATTCCGACTGGTATCAAATCATATATGGGAAAAGAAGAGTATTTACAATTAACGAATCGTTCGAGTAATCCGCTCAAACGTTTTTTGTTACTGACAAATGGTGTTGGTATTATTGATAGTGATTATTACAATAATCCAGACAATGAAGGACACATCATGTTTCAATTTACAAATTTTGGCCCTAGCGATTTGATCATCAAAAAAGGAGAGCGAATCGGTCAAGGAATTTTCTTGCCGTTTTTAAAAGCGGATCAAGATACAACGAATCAATCACGCTCTGGAGGATTTGGTTCCTCTGATCAGTGACTGTTCGATGTATAAGCACAGTCAGTTATCCTAGATAGCGAATTGGAGGTTTGCAATGGCTAAGAAAGCGAAGAGTCAGTTTGTCTGCCAAAATTGCGGGTATTCTTCCCCAAAATATTTAGGGAAGTGTCCCAATTGTGGTAGTTGGAATTCGATGGTAGAAGAAGTAATTCAAGAAACAGCAGATCGCCGTGTACGAACTACTCTAACAGGTCAACGAATGCAGCCAACAAAAATTGCTGACGTTATACCTAAGAAAGAACCACGCGTACAAACCAAGTTAGAAGAGCTAAACCGAGTGTTGGGCGGTGGTGTTGTTCCGGGATCATTAATTTTGATTGGTGGCGACCCAGGGATCGGCAAGTCAACTCTTTTGCTACAAGTTTCGCAGCAGCTTGCAGCTATTGGGGGCAAGGTATTGTATGTTTCGGGTGAAGAAAGTGCAGAGCAAATAAAAATGCGCGCCCAGCGCTTAGGGGCAATCGATACGGAATTTTATTTATATCCGGAAACGGATATGGCTGAGATAAGCAAAGCCATCGAAAATCTAACACCGGATTATGTCATCATTGACTCGATACAAACAATGACACAGCCTGATATTACTAGTGTTGCAGGTAGCGTGAGTCAGGTTCGAGAAACAACAGCTGAACTTCTGAAATTGGCTAAAACCAATGGAATTGCTATTTTTATTGTGGGACATGTAACCAAAGAAGGTTCGATTGCTGGTCCAAGAATGCTGGAGCATATGGTAGATACCGTTTTATATTTTGAGGGTGAAAAACATCATAGCTTTCGTATTTTACGTGCCGTCAAAAATCGATTTGGTTCGACAAATGAAATTGGAATTTTTGAGATGGAAGCAGGTGGCTTGAAAGAAGTCGCCAATCCCTCGCAAGTGTTTCTCGAAGAACGATTAGAAGGAGCTACTGGTTCGGCTATTGTTGTGGCAATGGAAGGGAGTCGGCCAATTCTAGTGGAAATCCAAGCTTTGGTGACTCCAACAATGTTTGGTAACGCTAAACGAACAACTACTGGATTGGATTTCAATCGAGTTTCATTGATTATGGCAGTTCTAGAAAAACGTGCGGGATTACTTTTACAGAATCAAGATGCTTATTTGAAAGCAGCTGGTGGTGTGAAATTAAATGAACCTGCAATCGATTTAGCAATTGCAGTCAGCTTAGCTTCAAGTTATAAAGAAAAAGGAACCAGCCCTACAGAATGTTTTATTGGTGAGATTGGTTTAACGGGTGAAATTCGGCGTGTTAATGCGATTGAACAACGGGTAAAAGAAGTGCAGAAATTAGGATTTACTAAAGTATATTTACCTAAAAATAATCTTACTGGGTGGCAACCGCCAAAAGGGATCGAAGTAGAAGGTGTGTCAACTTTATCAGAAACTCTGCGAAAAGTTTTTCGCTAATTCTGATAAGGTGCTAACTACAAAAATTGAATAAATTTGAAGATGAGATGAAATTATCGGAACGAGAATGAAGGCTCTTTATTGGAATCTATATTGAGAAATACTTGCATCAGAAGATGCAATCTTTGATCAACTTTTTCTAAAAGAGATGCTTTCCTTCAATCTCAGCTTCATACTAAATTAGGGTGGAGGAACGTGTATGCAGAAACGAGTCATTACTGCGCTAATGGTCCTTGCTGGAGCAAGCTTGGGTATCTCATTGATGCCTGTTGCGTGGCAAACCATTGGTCAATCAAAAAATGAATGGCTGAACAATAATATCACTAATAGCTTGCTTGGAGCCCTTATTTTCTTTTTATTATCTTTGCTATTAGCGAAATATATTGCAGCTGGAATTCGCAAAATTGAAGAAAAATTAAGTGAATTGAGTCTCACGTATTTGTTATTTGGGGCAATCGGATCAATTATTGGATTGATGATTGGGGTTATTGTATCGATTCCTTTTTATAATTGGGATATTCCTTTTATCAATGGAATCGCGCCAATTCTAGTAATGGCATTATTAGGATATCTTGGCTTTCAAATTGGAACGACTCGAATTGAAGAGTGGAAAAAAATTTTTTCTTCCAAAAATAAGAAAACAGAACCCGTTGAAGAACAACAGATGCTTGATCGTAAAATAGCGGATCATTTTCATAAGTATAAAATTCTCGATACAAGTGTCATTATCGATGGACGGATTTACGACATTGCTAAGACAGGTTTTCTTGAAGGAGTGCTGTTGATTCCCAATTTTGTTTTGTATGAATTACAATATATCGCAGATTCGGGAGATAGCTTGAAACGGGTTCGAGGGCGACGGGGGTTAGATATCTTGAATGCTTTACAAAAAGAAGAAGGTATCGCTGTTGAAATGTATGAAGGGGACTTTGATGAGATTTCTGAAGTTGACAGTAAACTGATCAAATTGGCAAAAATCCTTGATGGTATTGTTGTTACAAATGATTACAATTTAAACAAAGTTTCAGAATTTCAAAATGTTCCTGTGTTGAATATCAATGCTCTTGCGAATGCCGTTAAACCAGTAGTGATTCCTGGAGAAACGATGAATGTATTAGTTGTAAAAGCTGGAACAGAAAGACAGCAAGGTGTAGCTTATTTGGACGACGGAACGATGGTTGTTGTTGAAGACGGTCAGCACTATATGAATGAACATATTCAAGTAGTTGTTACAAGTGCACTGCAAACAGCAGCAGGACGAATGATATTTGCCAAACCGGCTCATTCAAGTCGGGGGATAGATAATCAAGAAAACACAAAAAATTAGTAATAATCAAGGGCAATTGGCGGATTTTATGCCAGTTGCCTTTACTATTTCGCTTAATGATTGTACAATTCTAGCTGAGCGAACTATTTTATTAACGGGGATTTTCCCTTTAAATTTAGAAGGTAAAAACCGAACAACAAAGGATTGTTTGCAAATCAGATGAAGGAAGAGGAAAAAGATGACTAAAGTGCGAGTACGTTATGCTCCAAGTCCAACAGGACATTTACACATCGGAAATGCCCGAACAGCATTGTTTAACTATTTATTTGCACGTCATAATGATGGCGAATTTATTATCCGTATTGAGGATACGGATCAAAAAAGAAACATTGAAGATGGTGAAAAAAGCCAGTTAGAAAATCTTGCATGGTTGGGCATTGATTGGGATGAATCTCCTGCAAATCCTGGAGAATATGGCCCATACCGTCAATCAGAACGCGGAGAACTTTATCAGCCGTTGATTGACCAATTGCTAGCAAGTAATCGTGCCTATAAATGTTACTGCACGGAAGAAGAGTTGGAAGCAGAGCGTGAAGAACAACGTGAACGTGGTGAAATGCCTCACTATGGCGGAAAGTGCGCTAATCTGACACCAGAAGAACAAGCAAAAAAAGAAGCGCAGGGCATCCAGCCAGTTATTCGTTTCCGGGTTCCAAGAAATACTGAGTACAAGTTTCAAGATATCGTAAAAGGCGAGATCGTTTTTGAATCAGATAATGTTGGTGGGGATTTTGTCATTCAAAAACGTGATGGCATGCCTACGTATAACTTTGCAGTAGCAGTCGATGATCATCATATGAAAATCACTCATGTGTTGCGTGGGGACGACCATATCGCCAACACACCGAAACAGTTGATGATCTATGAAGCGTTTGGCTGGCAAGCACCCCAGTTTGGACATATGACACTAATTATCAATAGTGAAACAGGGAAAAAATTAAGTAAGCGCGATGAGTCGATTTTACAATTTATTGAACAATATCGTGAATTAGGATATTTACCAGAAGCAATGTTCAATTTTATCGCACTTCTTGGATGGTCACCTGTAGGAGAAGACGAGTTGTTTTCTCAAGAAGAACTGATCCGAATGTTTGATCCGGAACGCTTAAGCAAATCCCCAGCGGCTTTTGATGCTAAAAAACTAGAGTGGGTCAACAACCACTATATGCGGCAAATGGATCTAGAACAGCTGACAGAAATGTGTCTGCCGTATTTAGTTAAAGCAGGTCGTATTGAGGAAGAGCCTTCCGCAGAAAAAAGAGATTGGCTGAAAAAGATCGTTTCACTATATCAACCACAAATGAGTTATGCTGCACAAATTGTGGAAGTTTCTGAGTTATTCTTTAACGAACATCCTGAATTGGATGCTGCGGCTAAAGAAGTCTTGGCTGGTGAAACTGTTCCAACTGTCCTTCATGCTTTTAAAGAAAAATTGACTGCTATGACTACAGTTGACGCACCGACCGTTAAGGCTGCGATCAAAGAAATTCAAAAAGAAACTGGCATCAAAGGCAAAAACTTGTTTATGCCGATCCGTGTTGCTGTCTCTGGACAAATGCATGGGCCAGAATTACCGGATACAGTAGAATTGCTAGGTAAAGAAAAAGCACTTGATCATTTAAATAATGTATTGTAAACACGAAGAATAGACGAAGTACTTACCTTTTTTTTGAAGAGAGATCACGGGTGGTGAAAGTGATCAAAAAAAGTAAGGAAATGCACCTAGGAGTGGTTTTGGCGCAAGTCAAAAACGGTCGCAGACGTTACCTGCATCAAGGCAGAAAATTCTGTGAACAAAAGTGGGACCACGTGGGTGAGCGTCTTTTGAATAAGGAAACTTATTTGAAAGACGCTTTTTTGTATGTTAAGTAATCAATAGGAGAAGCAGGTGAGAAGATGGCTTGGGTTCAAAAAGCAATTGCAGCAGCGAAAAAAAATGATCCTTCTGCTCGATCAACATTGGAAATCGTATTGTCCTATCCGGGCTTTCACGCGCTATTTTGGCATCGCTGGTCGCATTTTCTATTTCAAAAAAGACTTTTTCTTCTAGCTAGACTCACATCTCAATTTTGGCGGTTCCTAACGGGGATTGAGATCCATCCTGGTGCTCAGATCGGCGAAGGGGTTTTTATCGATCATGGTATGGGTGTCGTGATTGGAGAAACGGCTATTATTGAAGATGACGTCGTATTATTTCATGGCGTCACATTAGGCGGAACAGGCAAAGAAAAGGGAAAACGGCATCCGACGATTAGAACTGGAGCATTTATTTCAGCTCAAGCACAAATTCTTGGTCCAATCACAATAGGAGAGAATGCTAGAATCGGAGCCAGCGCGGTGGTTCTTAATGATATTCCTGATGGAGCGACTGCTGTAGGAATACCGGCTAAAGTTGTAAGAATCAAAGGAAAGAAGGTTAGTCAAGATGATCAAAATTTATAATACACTGACACGTGAAAAAGAGGTTTTTCAACCTATCGAAGAGGGTAAGGTGAAAATGTATGTCTGCGGACCAACTGTTTATAATTATATCCATATCGGCAATGGTCGCAGTGTTGTATCCTTTGACACGATTCGCAGATATTTAGAGTACCGCGGGTATGATGTTGATTATGTTATGAACTTTACTGATGTTGATGATAAAATTATTCGCACAGCAGAAGAATTGCAAACGACAGCTCCAGCGATAGCCAATCGTTTTATCGAAGCATTCAAAGAAGATACAGCGGCATTAAATGTTCAACCAGCTACACTAAATCCTCGAGTGATGGATCATGTTGAAGATATTATAGCCTTTATTCAAGCATTGATAGATAAAGGATACGGATACATAGCGAAAAATGATGTTTATTATCGTACGCGTAAATTCAAACATTATGGTCAGCTGAGTGATCAATCGATCGATGAGTTAGAGATTGGTGCTAGTCAACGAACGGGTGAAGAACAAAAAGTTAAAGAAGATCCGTTAGATTTTGCTTTGTGGAAAGCAGCTAAGGAAAACGAAATTGCTTGGGATTCACCCTGGGGACAAGGGCGTCCGGGCTGGCATATCGAGTGCTCAGTTATGGCGACGAAACATTTAGGAGAAACGATAGATATTCATGGCGGCGGACAGGACCTCACTTTCCCTCATCATGAAAATGAAATTGCACAGAGCGAAGCGAAAACGGGTAAGACGTTTGCGAATTATTGGATGCACAATGGGTATGTCACGATTGGCGAAGAAGAAGAGAAAATGAGTAAATCGTTGGGTAATTTCGTTACCGTCCATGAGATGGTTCAAAAAATTGATCCGCAAGTTCTGCGCTTCTTTTTGGCTACTACCCAATATCGGCGCCCAATCAAATACAGTGAGACGACATTGAAAGAGGCAGAAACAAATCTGCAAAAATTGAGAACAGCCTTGGAGAATGCACAATTTCGTTTGCAAAATAGTAAAGAAGAATCCCAAGAAGGAACGGATCATGCTCTCTTAGCAGAATTTGAAATGCGCTTTATACAAGAGATGGATGACGATTTCAATGCAGCAAATGGCATCACAGTAGTATATGAACTTGCAAAATGGTTGAACACTTACAGTGAAAGTGCATCAATCGACGTAGAATTATTGACTGCTGCAATTGAAAAATTCAAGGAATGGCTAGCCATCTTTGGGATTTACTTTGTGGGTGAGAAACTTTTAGATGAAGAGATCGAACAATTAATCGAAGAACGCATTCAAGCAAGACAAGCAAGAGACTTTGCTCGAAGTGATGAAATTCGGGATGCGTTAAAAGAAAAAGGGATTATCTTGGAAGATACAGCACAAGGTACTCGGTGGAGAAGAGACGCATGAGAGATTATAAACAATTAAATGGCTTAGCTTTGGCCTATATTGGGGATGCTGTTTATGAAGTATACATTCGGGATCACTTGATTGCCCAAGGACAAACAAGGCCTAATCAGCTTCATCATCTGGCAACTCACTATGTATCTGCAAAAGCTCAAGCAGCATTGATCCAAAAAATGCTTGATGAAGAGATAATGACTGAAGAAGAATATGATTTTTATCGTCGTGGACGAAATAGTAAAAGCCATACTAGTGCAAAAAATGCCGATATAACCACCTATCGCATCGCTACAGGCTTTGAATCATTAATCGGGTATCTTCATTTGACAAAACAACAGGATCGTTTAGACACGCTTGTAGCGTGGTGTATCAAGAAAGTAGGGGAAGAAGATGAGAGAAAAGAAACAAAGAAAACCGTCGCGTCAAAACACGCCAAAGAATAAACAGAACACGAGGAAAAATTTTCGTGAAGACCCCATCGAAGTAGCTGATGAGAATTTTGTATTTGGCTATCATGCCGTGATCGAAGCGTTGAAAGAAGGACGTGGAAATAAATTATTTATGGCAGAGGATGCTCGAGGAGAAAAAATCGATGGGTTAAAAGAAGCAGCAAGGATTCAGTCAGTTCCAGTCAAATGGGTGCCAAAACAAAAGCTTGATCAGATGAGTAATCAAGGTGTCCATCAAGGGGTGATTTTAGCTGTCACTCCCTATGAATATCTCTCTCTTGATGAGTTATTAACGCAGACAAAAGAGCAGCCGTTTTATTTGATCTTAGATAACTTAGAAGATCCGCATAACTTCGGTTCAATCCTGCGTACAGCAGACGCTAGCGGTGTAGATGGGATCATTATTCCAAAACACCGTGCGGTAGGAATTACTCCTGTTGTGGTGAAGACATCTACGGGAGCTGTGGAACACATTCCGATTGCCCGTGTCACTAATGTGAACCAAGCGATTCAACAGCTAAAACAAGCGGGTTTTTGGATTTTTGGAACAGATATGAAAGGAACAGATTACCGTGTGTGGAATGCTCAAGGAGCCGTTGGATTGATTATCGGCAATGAAGGACGCGGAATGAGTGAAGGATTGAAAAAAGAAGTTGATGAGATGCTAACGATTCCGATGACTGGTCATGTACAAAGTTTGAATGCTAGTGTGGCAGCTGGTTTATTAATGTATCAAGCATTTACTAGTCGAAATGGGGCGCCGCAATGAAAACGCCCCTGCTGATTGTCGATGGCTATAATATGATTGGAGCCTGGCCTGAATTAGTCTTATTAAAAAAACAAGACCGTTTAGAGGATGCAAGAGAAGCTTTGTTGCATCGTTTATCCAATTACTCAAAGTATGAAGGGATAAAGATCATAGTGGTATTTGACGCACAGTTAGTTCCAGGGATTACTCAAAGCTACAGCAAATACCAGTTACAAGTTATCTTTACTGAAGAGGGTGAAACTGCGGATAGCTATATTGAACGCATCGCTGGACAATTGAATGACCGTTTGACACAAGTAACAGTTGCAACAAGTGACTTGGCCGAACAATGGGTTGTTTTTTCTCAAGGTGCGTTGCGAACTTCTGCTCGGGAGCTCTATAAAAGTATTGAAAAAACAGAAGAAGCAATCCATCAGCATCAAACGGATATCAAATTTGAAAATTTTCGCAGAAACTCCCCATGGACACCTGAACAATTAGCAGAATTAGAAAAAAAACTGCATGATTTGAGTTAGGGACAAAGTTGGCTTGGAAAATGAGAAACTAATGAACGAGAATATGTTACGCTCTTTTTGTACCAAAAATTAATCATAAAAGGAGCGTAACGAAATGAAATCAGAAAAAGAATCGGTCACTAGGAGTTCAGAAGAATTCGAAGCAATGTTTTTTAAGTATCGCCCTGTGGTAGAGATAATGTACAAAAAATATTATCTCAAGGATTATGATTTAGATGACTGGATGCAAGAAGGACGCATTATTTTTGACAAGTGTTTGCAAGCTTATGATGAGAATCGAGGAACGACACTAGGGGTTTTGTTTAAGCGCTCATTTGAAAATCGAATCTGTAGCTTGTTACGGTTGCAGCAAGCGCAAAAAAGAAAGGCGCAACTAAATTCGTCTTCTCTTGAAGAAAAAATTTCTCATGAAGGACCAAACTTTCTTTCGGATCAAAATGAACAGACTGAAAAAGCAGAAAAGTACTTGATGCTTCAAGAAACTATGAACAAATATGACTCTCCATTTTCAAAGTTGGAACAAATTGTTATTATGAATTATTTAAAAGGATTAGAACTTGAGCAAATCGCAGCACAAACGAATCTTCCAATCCAACAAATTAAGAGCGCTTACAATCGTGGGAAAAAGAAAATGAAAGCAATTCTTATGAACACTTAGAGAAAATCTTATTGAAAGAATAATTCTTTTGTGGTAAACTTGAAATTTTCTGTAAATTAGAGTATACTATTGCTTGAGGTGAATGCGATGCCAACAACTTTAGCAACAATCAAAAAAGATCTAGAAGGTCGTATCGGCAGTGAAATTATGCTAGTTGCTCAAACCGGGCGTAAACGTCAAACGGAACGCCGTGGCGTTTTGACAGAAACATACCCTTCTGTATTTGTAGTGGACTTAGATCCAAACGAAAATTCGTTCGAACGTGTTTCCTATAGTTATTCGGATATTCTAACTCGAACGGTTGAGATTGAATTTTTAACAAAAGCTGTTTGATCAGAAAAGGGCTGACAAAATGTTGGCTCTTTTTTTGTTTTTTAAATATTGAATTAGTTAGGAGAGAAAAGAATGATTACTAGGATAAAAGAATTGCATGAGATGTCCGGATTAGAATTTCACCAAATTGCCTCTTTACGAACCCAAGTATTTGTCGTGGAGCAAGATTGCCCTTATCAAGAAGTAGATGCAATTGATTTGATTGCTAAGCATCTTTGTATTTTTGATGACCAGCAACAAATTGTCTCCTATGCTCGAATATTTTATGAGGAAGAAATGGTTCATTTTGGTCGAGTTTTAGTGAATCCTTTGTTTCGAGGTCAAGGGTATGCGGATAAATTACTACAAGAGATTATCAAATACTTAGATCATTTTTATCCAGGCACTTCTATTCAAATCGAAGCTCAAGCGCATTTGCAGAAATTTTACGGAAAATATGGCTTTGTCACTGTTTCCGATCCTTTTGATGAAGATGGAATTTTACATGTGGTTATGAGAAAAGAGAAATAAAAGCAGTCATATTACTTATAAAAAAAGACGAACAAATCATGAATAACTCTTTGCTCTGACATATATTTGTCAGAGCTTTTTTGATTTCAAGAGCTATCCATTATTGTTCGAATCATTCTAGCGAAATATCTAGTTAAAAGGATCGCGATTCACGTCATTAGTTGTGATATTTGTACGGGCTTCTGTTTGTACTTTCAATAAGTCGCGAATTTCTTGAAGATAATCTTCGGCGGTAATTTCTGGTTCTTCTTCAACTGGTTTTTGATGAAGATTGCGCAATTTATTCACAGCTTTAACGATTAAGAATAGAACAAAAGCAGTAATCAAGAATGTAATAATTGCAGTTATCACTTGACCAAAATTAAAGACGACATTTTTTTTAGGTTCCCAAACAAGCCCTGAAAATGTATCTTCGCTGCCGAAAAGTGAAAATACAAGCGTAATTAAAGGTGTTAAGAGCCCTTCTACCAAGCTGGTGACAATCGCCGTAAAAGCACTACCGATGACAACCCCAACAGCCAAGTCAATCACATTTCCGCGCAAAATAAATTCTTTAAATTCTTTGATCATAAATAAGCCTCCTTTAAATTTATTCTTAGTATAACGAATAAACGATGATTTATAAAAATATACGCCCGTAAACTAAGTAATTTTTCTGGAAACATTCTGCATTATGCTATAATTAAAGGGATGATTCTTGAGAGAATAAGGGGTGCATTATGGCAATTGAACTAAAAAAAAATGTTCGACTTACAATTTTACCGACTAAAAAATATAAAACAATCCGCGTTTTTATTCGTTTTACTTCGCAATTAGCTGCTGAAACAATTGCGAAGCGCACACTATTGACGAGTTTATTAGAGACCTCTAGTTTACGTTATCCCACTCAGACAGCCTTTAGTACGCAGCTAGCAGCACTTTATGGGGCAAGCTTTGGCATGAATGTCAATAAAAAGGGTGATCTTCATCAAGTCAATGTAGCGATGTCATTTGTTAATGGCAAGTATGTAGCAGATGAGAAACTATTTGCACAAGCAATTTCTTTTTTAAAAGAAGTCCTATTTTCTCCAAATATCATTCAGAACGAATTTGAGACAAAGAACTTTTTGATAGAAAAAAATAATTTAATTGCTTATATGAGAAGTATCGCAGAGGACAAACAAGCTTTTGCTTCATTAAGTTTACAAGAATTATATTTTTCGCAAAGTAGTAATCAAAAAATTCCAAGTTTTGGTCGTCCTGAAGATCTGGTAGATGTGACGGCAAAAGAATTAGTAGAAACATATACTTCGATGATAAAGGAAGATCCAGTAGATATATTTGTTATTGGAGATGTTGAAGAAGCTCAAGTAGTTGAAGTAATGGAGGGACTGCCGTTTGCAGATCGTCCTGAGAAAGATCTCACTGTTTTTTATCAACAAAAAACTGAAAATGTTATCCGTGAGAAGATTGTCCGAGAACCTGTGACTCAAGCGAAACTAAACTTAGGTTATCACACGGGAATTTATTATAACCAACCGGAACGTTTTTCTCTCATGGTTTTTAATGGACTATTTGGAGGTTTCCCTCATTCAAAACTATTTATGAATGTGAGAGAGAAAGAGAGTTTGGCATACTATGCTTCAAGTAATGTGGATACATTCCGCGGTTATTTGTCTGTTCAAACAGGAATTGATGGCAATAATCGAGATCAAGTCTTTGCTTTAATTGAACAACAACTTCAAAGTTTGCAAAAAGGTGAAATTACAGAAGCTGAATTAGCACAGACAAAAGCCATGCTCAAAAACCAGTTTTTATTATCGCTAGACAGCCCGCAGTCTTTGATAGAAACAGAGTATCTCAATCAATGGGTACCAAATACTGAAATGAGCGAAGAACAGTTTATACAGCGCTTGGAAGAGGTATCTGTGACAGACGTTCAGAAGATCGCTCAAAAGATCGAACTTCAAGCTGTATTCTTTTTAGATAAGGAGCCTGGTCATGAATAAAAAACATTATAACCAAATAAATGAGGTCTTATATAAGGAGACATTACCTAATGGACTGACAGTTTATTTATTACCGAAAGAAGGATTCCATAAAACTTATGGTCTGTTCAGCACAGACTATGGCTCCATTGATAATCATTTTGGCTATGTTGATGGAACGATGCATACTGTACCAGATGGTATTGCACATTTTTTAGAACATAAGCTTTTTGAAAAAGAAGATGGTGATGTCTTTCAAAAATTTGGGCAGCAAGGAGCATCCGCCAATGCTTTTACCAGTTTCACAAAAACAAGTTATCTTTTTTCGGCAACAGATCAAATTAAAAGGAATTTAGAAACTCTTTTAGATTTTGTACAGATGCCATATTTTACGAAAGAAACGGTTGAGAAAGAGAAAGGAATCATCGGACAAGAAATACAAATGTACGATGATGATCCTAATTGGCAACAATTTTTTGGTATCATTAAAAATTTGTATCCAAAACACCCATTGCATATTGATATTGCAGGAACGATTGAAAGTATAGCAGCTATTACAGCAGAAGACCTCTACCTGTGTTATCACACGTTCTATCATCCAAGTAATATGACTTTGTTTATAGTTGGAAATATTGATCCGGAAGAGACCATGAGATGGATTAAAGAAAATCAAGAAGCTAAAGATTTTTCTGTTGCAAAAGAGATTCGACGTGAATTTCCAGAAGAATCAGTGGAAGAGATCATTCCAGAAAGTACCATGAGGATGCCTGTTACGCGACCAAAAGGTGTCTTGGGTATTAAAGGAGATATGGAAAAACGACCGACAGAAGGTCGGGAATTGCTACAATACAAACAATCGTTGAATTTATTGTTCCAACTACTTTTAGGCAACACTTCTGCTAACTACTTACGGTTGTATGATCAAGGGGTAATAGATGATACGTTTGGTTTCGAAGTCAGTCTGGATCGCAGTTTTTATTTTGCAGATTTTTCTGGAGATGCTGAATCCCCTGAAAAAATGCTTCAAGCTGTTGAAGAAATTTTACTCAATTACCAAAATGATCCTGAAATAAACGAAGAAAATCTTGAATTGCTTAAGAAAAAAATGCTTGGAAAATATTTTCAATCTCTCAATTCATTAGAATTTATTGCTAATCAATTTACGCAAAGCTTATTTGGCGAAACTACACTCTTTGATTTGCCAGATGTCATCCGTTCCATTACGTTAGATGATGTTCGATCTGCTGCTAAAGTATTCATCGATCAGAAAGCATTCAGTCGTTTTTACTTGTTGCCAACTAAAACTAGTTAATTTATTGTTGTAGTTTAGGATGCCGTCTATGCATTTTTTGCTAGAGGGCTCTTGTTTTTGCGAAAAAATGAGGGATGAGATCAAAAAGTATTAAATTTTGTTTGCGACTTGCTTGAATGTTATCCTCAGTCAATTTTTTTTATGGTATTCTTTAACTGATACTGATCGAAAAATTTTCATTTCTGCTGAAAAATCAAACATAAAAATGTTATATTTAATAAACACCCCATTAATAAAGCAATCTTAGGATGTAGAGGAGAAAAGAAATAGATTCTTCCATCCAAGTGTTTGCCTACCATAAAATGAATAGTAAAGACTGGAGTAGATGATCGAGTGGCCAACGAAACTACGATTGGAGCAAAATTACGGCAAGCCCGTTTAGATAAACATATTTCATTAGACGAGTTACAACAAATGACAAAAGTCCAAAAAAGATATTTGGAAGCAATTGAAGCAGATCGATTTGAACAATTGCCTGGGACTTTTTATGTTCGTGCATTTATTCGCCAATATGCAGCAGCTGTAGGTGAAAACGGTGATAAGTTAGTTGCAGTATTTGACGGAAAAGATACATTGACTGAACCATTGCCTAAAAGGCCTCAGCCTGAGACCGTAAGCGGATCGCGAAAAGCCATGCATGTGGAAGAAAAAGATGGCTCTTTTCTGTCACGCTATTTACCCATGATCTTATTAGGTTTAGTAGCAGCTACTATTATCTGTATTGTTGGATATATGGCTTGGCAAGACCGACATTCAACCCCAATGATTCAAGGCAGCTCAACTCCAGTTGTTGAGAATTCAGCTTACTCGTCTAGCACAAGCACGAGTGAATCAAAAGAAAGTAAAGAAACCAGCGAGTCAGAAACGCAATCTTCAAGCAGTACTGCATCTAGTGAAAAAGAAATGACTATGACCAAAGGGGAGTCTTCTCAATCAGACATCACTATTTCAATTAAAGATGCAACTGACCCAATCAAATTAGAATTAACAGGACTAGATGCTTCATGTTGGGTAGGTATTCTTGTGAATCATGCTTATGTTTATCAGTATACGTTACAAGCTGGTGAGGTCCAATCAACGACATTACCAGAAAATGCTACAAATGCGACTATCGTTCTTGGTGCAAGTCAAAATATCCAAATTAAAGCAAATGGTCAAAAAATAGATTTTGATGATCCTCAGTATAAATTGCTACAAAAAAATGTGCATTTGGCGATTGAGTATCAAGAAACGAACTAATTAAACGAATCACTAGTTATTAGAAACATAACATTGTTCCTACGGCAAGTGTTGTAGTAGCATGATTTCCGTTTTTTTCGTACAATATTTGTCAGAGAGGAGTATATTTTGTGAATTTACCTAATCAATTAACAGTACTACGTATCATAATGATTCCTATATTTATTTTAGTTTTGGCGTTACCAATCGATTTAGGAACATTAAACGTTGGAGGCGCCGACTTACTCACAACGCATCTGATAGCAGCCATATTATTTGCTGTTGCAAGTATTACGGATTGGCTAGATGGAAAAATTGCTCGTTCCAGAGGATTGGTGACCAACTTTGGGAAGTTTGCAGATCCATTAGCGGATAAAATGCTAGTGATGACTGCATTTATAATGTTAGTCGAATTGGATAAAGCGCCAGCTTGGGTAGTATCTATCATTATTTGTCGCGAATTAGCAGTCACTGGTTTGCGACTGTTGCTGGTTGAGCATAATGGAGAAGTCCTTGCAGCTGCTTGGCCCGGGAAAATCAAGACAGCGACTCAAATGGTTGCCATCATTTTCTTGTTTATTAACAACCTTCCTTTCTCACTCATAGGGATTCCATTTGATCAAATCATGTTGTACTTATGTTTGATCTTTACAATTTATTCCGGAATCGATTATTTCATAAAAAATGCGAGTGTTTTTAAAGGCTCAATGTAATTTCTAAAAAGTTCAGAGAAATTCTGAACTTTTTTTGTAAAAAAAATCAATTATAGCGTAGTTGATAAATGAAGGAGTAATGACATGAAGGCAGAGATTATTGCAGTAGGAACCGAATTACTTTTGGGACAGGTGGTGAATACCAATGCAACTTTCTTATCGGAAGAATTAGCTAGTCTTGGAATCGAAGTATACTACCATAGTGTTGTAGGAGATAACCCACAACGTTTAGAGGAATTAGTAACACTTGCGGAGAACCGCAGTGACTTGATTGTCTTTTGTGGCGGACTCGGACCTACAGAAGACGATTTAACCAAGCAAATTGTCGCAGAGCATGTGGGACAAGAACTAGTTCGTGATGAAGCAGGTTATGAGCAAATGTTGACCTTTTTCAAAAATGGTCAGCGTTTTATGACAGAGAACAATTTGAGACAGACGTTGGTATTTAAAGAAGGTACAGCGTTACCCAATGCAACGGGTTTAGCCATCGGTATCTTCTACCGGACAGCAACAGCAGCATATCTCCTTTTACCTGGACCGCCAAGCGAACTGAAACCAATGTTTGTTCATCAGGCGCGTCCTATTTTACAAAAAGAGTTTCCTTCAGAAGAGCAGTTGATTTCTCGAGTTTTGCGATACTATGGGATCGGAGAATCTGCGTTAGTGACTGAGCTTGCAGATCTCATTGACTCTCAAACCAATCCTA
Source organism: Enterococcus sp. (assembly GCF_022711995.1). GTDB lineage: Bacteria > Bacillota > Bacilli > Lactobacillales > Enterococcaceae > Enterococcus_D. The sequence goes on along the minus strand of NZ_JALAHI010000139.1, from coordinate 7,869 downwards.
CGGTAGCTCCCTATGCTAAACCGAATGAAGTTACCTTACGCTTAACGGTGAAAACGGCTGATGAATTGGAGGGACAAGCCCAATTAGATGAATTAGAACAAAAAATCCAAGCAAGAGTGGGTGAATACTTTTATGGCTATGGGGAACATACATCATTGGCCCAAGTAGTTGTTGATTTGCTGAAAGAAAAGAGAAAGACTGTGACAGCAGCAGAGAGCTTGACAGCGGGGCTCTTTCAAGCAACTTTAGGAGATATCGCAGGCGTATCTCGTATATTTTCTGGCGGATATGTTACGTATTCCAAAGAAACAAAAAGCAAGATGTTAGGCATCAACGAAGATTTGTTGACGACTTATGGAACTGTCAGCAAGGAATGCGCAGAAGCGATGGCGCTCGCTGCAAGAGACAAAGAAAAAACCGATTATGCACTTTCTTTTACAGGAGTTGCCGGCCCTGAAAAGCTTGAAAACCAACGGCCAGGGACGGTCTGGATTGCATTAGCAACTGATGAAGGTGTAAAAAGCAAATGCTATCATTTCACCAGAGACCGAGCATACATTCGTCATAGTACCGTGATGGCAGGATTAGACCTATTACGTAAGGAATTATTAAGGTAATGCGAATGTTTGTTCGTTTTTTCTTGCATTTTTATAAAAGAAGGACTATTATTAATTTAGTAATTGACACACGAAAGTGATGAGAATAAGGAGGATTATCCGTTTGGCAGATGATCGTAAAGCAGCTTTAGATGCTGCACTGAAAAAAATTGAAAAGAACTATGGTAAAGGGGCCATTATGAAACTTGGTGAGAAAGTCGATCAACAAATTTCGACGATTCCAAGTGGTTCATTGGCTTTGGATGTTGCTTTAGGTGTAGGTGGTTACCCACGTGGACGTATTGTTGAAGTATATGGACCAGAAAGTTCTGGTAAAACGACAGTTGCTTTACACGCAATCGCTGAAGTTCAAAAAGGTGGCGGAACAGCAGCCTTTATTGATGCTGAACATGCTCTAGATCCTCAATACGCGCAAAAATTAGGCGTGAATATTGATGATTTGTTGTTATCTCAGCCGGATACAGGTGAACAAGGCCTCGAAATCGCTGATGCCTTAGTATCAAGTGGAGCTGTTGATATCGTTGTTATCGACTCAGTGGCGGCTTTAGTACCACGAGCAGAGATCGATGGTGAAATGGGGGATACCCACGTTGGGTTACAAGCACGGTTAATGTCCCAAGCATTGCGTAAATTATCTGGATCAATCAATAAGACCAAGACGATTGCGATCTTCATCAATCAAATTCGTGAAAAAGTTGGGATTATGTTCGGAAATCCTGAAACAACTCCTGGGGGACGTGCACTTAAGTTCTATTCAACGATCCGTTTAGAAGTTCGTCGTGCAGAACAGTTAAAATCCGGAACTGATATTATCGGAAATCGTACCAAAATAAAAGTTGTAAAAAATAAAGTAGCGCCACCTTTCAAAGTTGCCGAAGTTGATATGATGTATGGACTAGGAATCTCTCAAGAGGGAGAACTACTTGATATGGCAGTAGAACAAGATATCGTTGATAAAAGCGGTGCTTGGTATGCCTATAAAGGTGATCGCATTGGTCAAGGGCGTGAAAACGCAAAGAACTATATGCGTGAGCATCAAGAAATGATGATGGAAGTTTCAGCTCGCGTTCGTGATGCATACGGTATTGGAACAGGAGAAACCGTTGTAGAAACAGAAGAGGCGCAAGAAGAACTACCATTAGACGAATAAGAACTTTTATCGATTTCACAAGGCCAAACATTTTGTTGTTTGGCTTTTTTGTGCGAAAAAACATGGTTTCTTATAAAAATTGCACGTTAAAACGAAACATATAGGGGTTGGTATGCACAGGATTTAAAGTTGACACTCTTGTACACAAACATTAGAATAAACTTATGTGGGTTTCCACATAGCAGTAGGCAACTTGATAATTTATTTTAATTTGTTTATCAAAACTACAAAATATTGTAAAAAGATAGTATGGAGGTGGATTCATTGGAACAACTTTACATTCTCCTCGCTATCATCGGTTTAATTGTCGGTCTTGGATTAGGAGTTTTTGTCACCAAATCTCGCCATGAAAAAGAGATCAATGGTGCAAAAAATTCTGCAACTGGAATTATCGAAAGCGCTAAGAAAGAAGCAGAAACTCTAAAAAAAGAAGCATTGTTAGAAGCTAAGGAAGAAAATCAGCGTTATCGGTCAGAGATTGAAAGTGAGTTGAAAGAAAGCAAACTTGATTTAAAATCACAAGAAAATCGCTTGCTCCAAAGAGAACAAGTACTTGATCGCAAAGATGATTCTTTGGAAAAACGAGAGCGCTCACTGGAAGAAAAAGAAAACAGACTTAGTGAGAAACAACAATTAATTGACGAGCGAGAAAAAGAAGTAGAAAAACTAATCGATGGACAACAACAAGAATTAGAGCGCATTGCAGCTTTGTCTAGAGAGGATGCCAAAGAGTTAATCATGAAATCAACAGAAGAAGAGTTGAATCATGAATTAACGATTATGGTAAAAGAATCAGAACAACGAGCAAAAGAAGAAGCAGATCGTAAAGCGAAAAACTTATTGTCGTTAGCGATTCAACGTTGTGCTGCAGACCAAGTATCAGAAACAACGGTATCTGTTGTGTCATTGCCAAATGATGAGATGAAAGGTCGAATTATTGGGCGAGAAGGACGTAATATTCGGACATTAGAAACATTGACTGGTATTGATTTGATTATTGATGATACTCCAGAAGCAGTTGTTCTATCGGGATTTGACCCAATTCGTCGAGAAATTGCGCGAATGACATTAGAAAAACTGATTCAAGATGGACGAATCCATCCTGCGCGTATTGAAGAGATGGTTGAGAAGTCTCGTAAAGAAATGGATGAACATATCCGTGAATATGGAGAACAAGCAGCCTTTGAAGTTGGTGCACATACCCTACATCCTGATTTGATCAAGATATTAGGACGTTTACGCTTTAGAACCAGCTATGGTCAAAATGTATTGAATCATTCAATCGAGGTGGCAAAACTTTCTGGTATTCTGGCTGCTGAACTAGGTGAAGATATTCAGTTAGCAAAACGGGCCGGACTTCTTCATGATATTGGGAAAGCACTTGATCATGAAATTGAAGGATCCCACGTCGAGATTGGTGCCGAACTTGCTGCCAAATATAAAGAAAATTCTGTAGTCATTAATGCAATTGCCTCCCACCATGGAGATGTAGAAGCCACTTCTGTTATCTCTGTTTTGGTAGCTGCAGCAGATGCTTTATCCGCCGCTAGACCAGGTGCACGTAGTGAGTCTCTAGAAAATTATATTCGTCGATTACAAAACTTAGAAAACATTGCAAATGGATTTAAAGGTGTGGATTCTAGTTTTGCGGTTCAAGCAGGAAGAGAAGTCCGCGTTATGGTTAAACCTGAAGAAATCTCCGATTTAGATGCGGTGCGTTTAGTACGTGATATTCGTAAGAAAATTGAAGATGATCTTGATTATCCAGGACATATTAAAGTGACAGTTATTCGTGAAACGCGAGCAACTGATTACGCGAAATAGCCAAAGAAGCCCCCCAATTCAAAAATCGGGGGGCTTCTTTTTCAAATAAATTAGCGCAGGATACCGAGATACTGGATAATCCTAGATAGAACACTAGATTTTTCTTCTACGAGCAAAATCTACAAATCGAAACTTGTCTAAGCGGTGAATGGATTCAGTGTACTCAAAACAACGAGTATCTTCAAGATAAACCAAACTACGTACTGTGACGACATGTTGATCTTCAGGATGAAGATCCATTAAATCTCTTAATTCTTTATTGACTGGATCTACGGTGATTTCTTTTTGTGCGTAAGCAATTTCCAAACCAAGATCATTCTCAAAATAATCATAGATTGAAACTTGTGCGCGATGCTTAGGCAATTCTTCAATAATCGAGGCGTCTAAATAGTCTTTATCCAGAATGACGACTTCACCATCGATCTTTCTTTGGCGTATCAATTTCCAAGCTTCCGAAGCAACCGGCCAATCAGTAATACCATGCAGTTTCGGTGAAACTGCAATCTTCCGAATTTCGACCACTGTTGTTTCACTAGGAATGCGTTGAGTATCTTGTAATTCTTTAAAACTGGTTAGACCAGAGATAGGAAAATCAAAGCGATTTAAATCTAATACAATCGATCCTTTTCCTTGTTTTTTTTGAATGTAACCGGCATCCTTCAAAAGGTTCAACGCTTTTCGAACAGTTTCGCGAGACACATTGTACATTTTTATCAATTGGTTTTCACTCGGTAAAAGCGAGTGCGGTGGATATTCGTTTGATAGGATCTTTTGTTCAAGATCCAAAAATATCTCTTTGAATTTATTCATGGGATTGCCTCCTCTTGCCTATTATAGCGAGGGCATTTTTGAAAAGCAATCGGCTATTTAGCTAATAATTCATCAATCGAAATATCCGTTAGTTTTTCGACGATTGTATCTGCACCGTGCAATTCTTCACCCGAATAAACACCAACGGCATACATACCAGCAGCTTTAATACCATCAATTCCTGCTTGAGCATCTTCAAAACCAACCGCATCACTAGGTTTAATCGCTAACCCCTTTGCTGCTTGAACAAAGATTTCTGGATCGGGTTTGCCTTTAGAAAGAGTAGCTGGGTCGATGATTATGTCAAAATCTTGCATAACCCCTAATTTATCTAAAATAAAAGGGGCATTCTTAGAAGCCGATGCGATGGCACAAGGAATTCCTTTTTGTTTTGCTTCATCTAGAAAGGTTTTGACACCAGGAAGAAGATCATCCGGAGTTAGACTTTGAAGTAATTGAACATAGTGAGTATTTTTTTTGCTTGCTAACGCTTCTTTTTCTTCTAAGCTATACGCATCATTTTTGTTTCCCAAAGTTAAGATACGCTCTAAGGAATCCATCCGACTAATCCCTTTCAATTGTTCATTGAATTTCAAGTCGATTTCAATACCAATTTCAGCAGCAAGTTCTTTCCAAGCGATGTAGTGATATTTGGCTGTGTCTGTAATTACACCATCTAAATCAAAAACAAATCCTTTTTTCATAATGGTACGCTCCTTTAATAGTTGATAGATTGTTCTTTATTGGCTTCTAATTCATGAGTAGCGCCGGAAAGAATAATCCTTGTATTTTGGTCAGCTGAAACTGTCAATGTTTCATGTGTAACATTAAAATGATAATTAACGCCTCTGACTTGAATAGCAAATTGAATAGCTTGCCATTGTTTAGGCAGATTTGGATTAATACGCATGACATCTTCACGAAAATCAATTCCAGCAAATGTTGTTAATGGAATGTAAAGAGTTGCCGCCATTACACCAGCATGGATTCCTTCGGCAGTGGTGCCACCTTGTATATCTCGGTAATCTGAATAGAGCGCCTCTTGATATAAAGACCAAGCAAGGTCTTGCTGATCCACCATTGCAGCTAATTGGGCATGTACAACTCGAGAGAGGGTGGATCCATGGGAAGTTCTGTCTAGATAGTAATGTAAATTTTTTTCTACATAGTCGTCAGGTAAGCGATAGGCAAGATCATCTAAAATTTGCTGTACTTGCGTGGCTGAGAAATTGTAGAAAATCATTAGACTATCCGCTTGTTTGGCTACTTTATAAGCATCTGCGCTTTTTCCTTCAGCATTTAAGATACGGTCCATACGATAAATGTTTCCATATTTTTCTTTGTAGTGATCCCAATCTAAGTCTTTTAAATCGAAATACCCTTCAAACTGAGCAATAATTCCTTCGGGATTGATTTCCAAACATAGATTTTTGCGAATTTCGGACATTTGAGCAAAATTTTCTTCTGAAAGACCAACCTTAACAGCTACATTTTGGAAGATTTCTGGAGAAATTTGGGTGCGTAATTTTTCCACTTCCTCAAATAACCATACTACCATCATATTGGTATATGCATTATTTTTCAAGCCGCCTTTTGTACTATCAGGATAACTTTCATGAAATTCATCAGGTCCCATTACTCCTTCGATCGAGTAACGCCCAGTATCAAAATCTAAAATAGCTGCACTTTGCCAGAAATGGGCAATCTCTAAAATCAATTCTAAGCCATATTGCTCCATAAATGAGCGGTCGCGAACATTGTGCCAATATTGCCATACATTATAGGCGATTGCTAAGGACACATGACGTTGCAATCGGCTATGGTCTTCCTTCCATTCACCACTAATTGGATTTAAATGAAGTTCTTGAGATTGCTCCGTTCCGTCTAGCCCTGACTGCCATGGGAACATGGCTCCTTGATAACCTACCTCTTTAGCTGCCTTCTTCGCTGCAGCCAAGCGTTGATAACGGTAAAGCAGTATCTCTCTGGCAGTCTCAGGAAAACGAAGAATATAAAAAGGCAAGATGAACAATTCATCCCAAAAAATGTGGCCTCGATAAGCTTCTCCATGTAGTCCACGTGCTGTAATACTAGCGTCAATCGATTGCTCATAAGCATTGGGAGCTGCTGATACTAACAAATGATAGGTGTGAAGATTCAGCATTTTTTGGGACATTAGATCGCCTTCAATGGTAATAGCAGCTTTTTCCCATAATACATCCCAAGCAGCTTTTGATTCGGTATACATATCTTCAAAGCGAGGCAGTGATAGTAGAGCCAAATCGCTCGCAGCTACTTGCTCTTCATGTTGATATTTATCGACAGTAACTGATTTTTCTAAAGAATAAGTTTTGTCCTTCTCAGCAAAAATTATTAATTTTTGAATGACTTTTTCCGCAGTTTTCTCTGATATTAGTGTTTCAAGAGGAAGATCATCAGAAAATAGGGACGAAGCTTGCCAAACTGTGATGTTTGATTGATTGGTTCGAGCAATTAGCAGAGCGATATTTTTGTGAAATTTAGTTTTTTGAATGGTTAAGTGTTTATTCGTCAAGCTTCGATAACGTTCGACATTATAATTAGTGACTGTACCATCGGCTTCACTTACTACTTCAATTTCTCCAGAAAAATTAAGTGGCGTAAATCGATAACGAATGGAATAGTAGTGACTGTTTTGCATATTAGCAATTTTTTCTGTCTCAATTCGTAATTTCTTTTTTGTTTTTGTCTCGATTTCCGCAAAGGCGGTAAATAGGCCAGTTTTTAGATCTAATTGGCGCTTGAAAGACACAAGGGTATTTTGTTCGATATCAATCTTTTCATTGTCAATGACTAAATAAATTTTCTGTAGATTTGGTGCATTGACAAAATCTTCATTTTCAATTGTTCGATTAGAGACATTTGATTGAGTTGTATTGTAGAGACTTGCCAAATAAAGACCTGGATAGTTGGCATCAGAAATTTCCATTTCAGGCGTGGTACCTCGTAATCCAATAAAACCATTTCCTACTGTTAACAAAGATTCGACAGAGTATTCATCTTTACCTGGGGTGTAACCATAATATTCTAATTTCCAAGGGATCTCCAGACTTTTTTCTTCAAAGGTTTCTTCTGTTCCGCATACAAAAGCCCGATTTAATTTTTCGGTTAACCATTGATCTAATGAGAAGGTTCCTTCTTCGTTTGTAAATACGAGTGAAGAAGATAGTACTCCTCCGTATTGATTCTTCTCAAGCTGTTTGATTAAGGCTGTTATTCGTTCACTAATCGTTCCTGTAAACGTAAATGCAGTACCTGTGGGGGTAGTCAAAATCCATTGATCTTTAGAAATCTCAATTTTATTCACAGTATTCTCTCCTTTTTACTTGTCTATACATGCAAGGAGATTATAACTTATATTGTAAGCTTTTTCAATTTAATATGAATGTTTTTTAAAATTTTCCATACAAATTGAGATGTGATTATTTC
>NZ_JALAHI010000138.1 GCF_022711995.1 Enterococcus sp. | reverse complement strand
TCTTAGCGCCGATTGTAGTGAAGGGTTTCCCTTTGTGAGAGTAGGACGTCGCCACGCTGTATCATTCCGGCATAGCTCAGTTGGTAGTAGCGCATGACTGTTAATCATGATGTCGTAGGTTCGAGTCCTACTGCCGGAGTTATCGATAGCTGAAAAGCTATCTTTTTTTGTATTTTCTAAGCTGTCTTTCAACGAGCAGAAAGACAGCTTTTTTTGTGCCGTAAATTTATAAGTATGGTTGAATTTTTTTGAAAAGAGTGGCATCCTTCAAGGCATTCGATGGTTCAGAAAAGAAGGATTTGCGGGAGAGTTGGTTTTTTCCTATAATAAGGAAAAGGGGAGATGACATGAAACAACAATTATTTTTTGACTTAGATGGTACGATTATTGATTCTAGCGAAGGAATCTATGCCTCAATTCGCTATGCACTGGAAAAATTGGCGCACCCGCCTCTTTCAACGGATGCATTGCGCTCTTTTGTCGGTCCGCCATTGATCGATTCTTTTCGCGATTTAGGTTTTACAGAAGATAAGGCCCAGCGTGCTGTGAATTACTACCGGGAAAACTACCGTGACAAAGGAATATTTCAAGTCAAGCCTTACGAGGTAATCGAAAAAACATTGGCTATGCTTTCAGAAACGCATGAAATCTTCATTGCTACGTCCAAACCAGAGATATTTGCCAAAGAAATTCTGGCTTATTTAGGTTTTAATGATTATTTTAAAGGGATTTACGGAGCTGATCTTGAAAATAAGCGGGGAGAGAAAGCAACAGTCCTTGCATATGCACTAGAAAAAGCAAACGGAAATGCAAGTGCTTTAATGATTGGCGATCGTAGTCATGACATTCTCGGAGCAAAAGCGAATGGATTATCCGCTATCGGTGTTCTTTATGGTTTTGGTAGCAAAGAAGAATTACTTTCTGCAGGAGCCGTCGCTTTGGCAGAACAACCATTAGAGTTGCTGGAATTGATCAGAACAGATCATGCTTAGGAAATGATTGCAAAAAGAGCTAAAAATAGAGGAAGAGTGAGATTTACTTCGACTTTTTTAAGCTCTTACATGTTATTGGATGGTAGCGGTTTTTAGGACTAAGACATTATTATCCAGATAGCCACTTTCGTTTTTCAAAATGAGGGTGCCGGAAGTCGGATGCACCGTTAACTCAAGGTGACCAGTTAAAAACATCGTGTCGTACTCAGAAGTATAGAAAGTAAACAAATTGCTAGGGATCTCTAATGTAAAAGGGACGATGATCTCTTCAATAGGTGTGATCAAGAAACGCTCGCCAATCATACAGCAACCTTCAGCAGAGGAGAACTGATTGGAACCATCATTGGCTGTCAAGATAAATTGAGTGATACCTTTGGGAAGGCGTTGTGCTGCTTCTGAGGTGATCGTTAGTTCCATTTCTAATACCTTCTTTCTAAAAAAATGGCTATTTTTCTTTGTTAGCTGATCGACTTGAACATAAAAAATTTTAGAAAAGATAACAAAAAGCATTGAACCAGATAGTTAGCTTGGGGAAGACGACTAAAAGGGCACAATGCTTCTTTTGTTATTTTAACATGGAATGATTAAGATGCAAAGAATCAAGCGTAATTCCGCGCCTATCGCAGTAAAAAATAAGCAATCAATCCTAAAATGACGAAAAAAAGACCAATATAAAGAATAAAAGTCAATAGAGCTTGAAAAAATTGACGCATTGTCTTCACCTCAAATCATTTTTTCACTATAATTCTAGCACGTAAAGACTTTTTTGAACGAATTTCTAGAAATCTTTGTAGATGCTTAAGATTTGTTCCAGTAAAATAAATAAAAAACAAATTTTTCAAATAGGAAAGATGGATCAAAATAAAAATAACCAAGTGGGTTAATCGAGAATCTTTTAGCCAGCTGTGTAGTGTGGTAAAATAAAGAGGAGGGGATAAAAATGTTGCATACATGTCGAAATGTTCTCGTTGCTTTAGATGGTTCTGAGCAATCAGAAAAGGCCTTTTGGGAAGCTGTCGATATTTGTAAACGTAACCAAGCCAAATTGTATGTCCTTTCGATCATTAATAATGCAGAGCTTTCAACAAGTGCGTATTCTTTTTCAAAATTATTTGAGCAGGAAAAAACAAAGGTTGAAACCGAGATGCTAAAGAAAATCTATGATGCAAACAACCATGGCGTTGAGGATGTTGCGGTGATCGTTGAAGTAGGAGACCCTAAACGATTTATTATCCACGCAGCAACTGAAACCTACCCGATTGATTTAATCGTGATCGGTGCAACGGGGAAAGGTGCTCTTTCGAGAGTTGTGGTAGGGTCAACAACTGACTATGTCGTCAATCATGCAAAATGCTCCGTGTTTGTTGTGAAATAATCAATCGTTTTGTTTAATCAAAAGGAAAGTCAGCCAGCTGCTGATTTTCCTTTTTTTTATTTACTGGGTGTTGAGTGTTGGCTAGAAAACAATGTTTATGATGATATTTTTACGAATAGTAGGTTACGGTAACCTAGTTTGTATGAGGAAACCTATTGGATAAGAATTACATATTGTGACTATAATAAAATCTAGTATAGTTGCACTATAAGTTATTGGCATAAATTTAAACAAATGAATATTTTTAAGGCTTTGTTGATGTTGCTTTTTTTATGATTA
>NZ_JALAHI010000137.1 GCF_022711995.1 Enterococcus sp. | reverse complement strand
GGATGTCCACTGGTCCGAGGGAGTGAACAAACTCGTCTGATACACTTGTGATGTCATGCATTTCCACCTCCTTCCTTGTATCATGGATTGCCTTATAACTCCGTCGGGCAAATTCATCAATTTCACAAAAGCCGATACACTGGTGACCCGCTTGTTCCATACCTAAGCGAAAGCCACCAATCCCGGCGAATAAATCTAAAAATGTCATAAATCACCTCAATAAAAAAGCCTAGAATTATTGATACTCCTAGGCTACATACTATTATTTTCTCTTTCCGTATTAACGCTTAATCCAACAATATCGCTAATTTCCCTCAAGAAATCATACCCTTTTGGTACAAGTGGCGTATAAAACTCACTAATCACACTGCCCCCTGTATCTACATAGCCTCGACCTTTGATGCGTTTCATAAAAAAGTTTTTATCGACCTCACCAAACATCATGGAGTATCCTAGTTCACTCATACGTCCTAAAGCTACACGAAAGTTGAACTGATCGCGAATCCCATCTCCTAAATATTTCGCATCTGGTCTTTGACAAGCCAAAATCAGAAAGAAACCAGACTGACGACCTAACATGACAATTTGTTTGAGCTTATTCAAAATCACCGCACTTTCTTTCGTCGTTAACATTTATAGCGATAGGTAAGAATTTGATATAATCTCCATCTTTTCCCCCGCTCCACACCGTACGTGAGACTTTCACCTCATACGGCGTTCCATCTATTTATTTTCTATTGAATGTTTTGCAGATTACACATCTTTCGATAAAGGTTGATTTTTGCTATTTGCTCTGGCACCAGTTTCAGTTCATGCACGTAGTGATCGATTATCATTTTATTTGTTGTATGGATCAGAAGATGGATATCCTTATGAATAATTCTCAAGTTATCGAATTTGTCGTCTCCACCAAGACTTTTTGGCAAATAGTGATGACAGTGAACGGCTTTTGCTGGCAAAAATTGTTTTGTAATCTCACACTTGCCTGATTTCATTGAGTAACGAGATATTCTACTATCTAAATACTCAACCGTTCTATTCGGTATTTTCGATTCCATCAATTTTCTTAATTCTTGGAACACAAGAGACTGTAGGCTTTTGTGCTCCAATCTTTGACGACCAAACGGAGTAAACGGTGTATCCTTCGTATTAAATCCGTAAATTGTTTTTGTAGATACGTCGCAAAGAGGGTACAAATAGACTCCAGCTACTTTATAAGTTTTCATCGTTGTTGAGTAAAACTTTTTGTAAGTTGGGGAAGCTTTGTTGGGGTAACATCTTGTACTACAATTTGATAATCGGTTGTAAGTAGTGAATGAAAGAACGTAGTTCATCCTATTCAAATCTAAATTAATATGAGTGGCATACCTGAAATAATTATGAACACCGAGCACGAGAGCATTAAACAGGAGAGCATTTTGTGCTGTAGGACTCTTTTGAATATCTTTGATTCTTTGTTTAATCTCTTCTTTAATCTGATCCTTTTTTTTGTTAGAAATACGTGAATTACAAACCCATTTTTTCCCTTTTTGTTTCACGCAAATAGCGAATCCTAAAAATTCCGACTTACATTTACGCAAATTGACGATTTTAGACTTCTCATTGGAAATATCTAATTTAAGTCTGTCTTTTAGGTAAAGCTTGACAGCGTGGAACCATTTTAATGCTGTCGGATAATCATTAGTCATGATTTTAAAGTCATCTGCGTACCTGACAATATAGCCTTGCTTTAGATTTGTATCTCTTAGAGCACGAAATTTATTGTAACCTTTAGTATAGGGATACTTTGTTTCAAAGGTATGCCACTGCTTTGAGACCCAATGGTCTAAGTCGTTTAGAACAACATTAGATAATAGTGGAGAAATGATACCTCCTTGGATCGTTCCTTTGCTCGGGATACCTTCTCCTTGAATGGGTGATTTCAGAGATTTTGAAAGAATAGCTAAGACTTGTTTGTCACAAATTCCTATATTCCATAATTGTTTTATCAGTAAACGGTGGTTTACATTATCAAAGAAACCTTTGATATCAATGTCTACTGCATAGTGCATTTTACTGATGTTTATGAGATACATAATGCGACCTAGAGCATGCTTTGCACTTCTCAATGGTCTGAAACCGTAGCTATGTTCATAAAACTTAGCTTCACATATTGGCTCCAGTATCTGCTTGAACATCTGTTGGATCATTCGATCAATCATGCATGGAATTCCTAATGGGCGTTTCTCACCATTGGGTTTAGGTATCATTACTCGCTTTATGGATTTTGGTTTGTAATTTTCTAAATGACTGAGAATAAGATGGATAAACTCTGCTTGGTTCATTTCCTTATAGTTATCAATTGTGAAGGAATCCGTTCCTGGTGTCGAAGACCCCTTGTTTGCCTTGATAGTACGGTATGCTAAAAGAATATTATTTTCAGAAATGATTAACTCATATAATTGATAAAACTTTTTCCCGTTTCTACTTTGAGTAAATAGCTGATCGAATGTTTCTTGTAGATCATAATATTCCCAGTAACGTATTTTTGTGTTCAAGCGTGGCACCTCCATAACGGATTTTCCCACGTTCTTACCAGATCCTTGAACTTCATCTGTTTCAACATTCATTGTTATTAAATAGACTTAGGGCTATCCCTCCACATTTGTTAGACGCTTCATCGGTACTGTGCCCTTACTTTCACAGAAACAAAGCAATTTCGTTATTACTTATATGCACCTATCTAGAAGTAGTCATTTAATTGATAGTTTTCTGCTTACATCGTTCCAATGTTTTTAGCTATCATGTATAACCTTAGGTATCTACTATGAGCCTGTGAAATTATAGCTTCTTCGTTAGCTATCCCGATTTTCATATCATGGAACCTTACTTGTCGGTATCTCACCATACGTCCGTATGTTCCTATCTTTCAATAAGATCAGCCTTTTAGACCCGTACATTCGCAGATTCGTCAGTCATTTTCAGACATTCTTACCATAGTTATCTTTTTCAGCCGCCCGCCCTATAGTCAGCCTTATGCTCAAGCACTTAGGCAGATTTCAGACGACTTCACCTAGCTTCATACCAAAACCAATCTACTTCATTGATTAGAGCATGTAGGAGTATTAGCGGGGATGTTTCAGCTCAACTTGAAGGCTTTCATTCCATCTCTCAAAACATTAGTTGTCACTATTGATAATCTCAATAGGCTTCCATTTCACATCTATTCGATGCTTGTAGGAAAACGATTCGCACCCATATAAGCCACGTATTCATCAAAGATTAAAAAGTTTGGCGGAAGTCCAAGATAGGCATAATTCTCTCCTGTTTTGTAGTTGGACATTTCTTTCATTGCCTTGCTACGAGCCATCATTCGTTCATAAAAATCTTCCACACAAGCAGAAATTTCTTCCTTTTGGGAATAGACATGGGGCATTACCGTACCTAAATCGGCAAGATCTGCATTTTTTGGATCAAGAACATAAAGCTCGGCATCTGACTTTAATAAAGCTTGGATAATGGTGAGTAAGAAATAAGTCTTCCCACCACCTGTGCCGCCAGCAATTAACATATGAGGTAAAGAATCATACGCCCATACTTGATTTTTCATCAATCGCAACGCTCCATTTTCTGCCACTACTTCGTCTATCCCAATTCGATTGGCAATCATATCGTATAACAAGGTATATTCCACATAAGAGTCTTTAAGCTCTTTTTCTACTAACTCAGAATACAACCCGCTTTCTAACTTCTTTTCCAACTTCAAGAGCTGATCTTGATATTTTCCCAGTGAAATTTGAACGCGAATAGAAAGTAACCCGTCCTTCATTCGATAATAGATTTTGGGAAAGTAACTAATACTCTCCTTGGTTCGACTC
>NZ_JALAHI010000136.1 GCF_022711995.1 Enterococcus sp. | reverse complement strand
TGTTATTGTATGCAAACAAATGTAAGAAGAGAGGCTAGTTTCACAAAGTTTTTTCAGAAAAGAAAATGAAAAGCAAAGAATTTTTAATTTGTGCAATCTTTTATTGAAAAGAGATTTACATCTTTTAGTAGCAAATACCGCAAATGTTTGCTAAAATAGCAGTGTCGGTTAAGCATTGCTTAACAAATAAAGTTTTTTAAAACTTAGGAGGAATTTTTTATGCCAGTAGTATCAGGAGCTGAATTCTTAAAAGCTGCTCGTCAAGGCGGATATGCAGTAGGTGGATTCAATACAAATAACTTAGAATGGACTCAAGCGATTTTAAAAGCTGCTGAAGCGAAAAAAGCGCCAGTTCTTATTCAAACTTCTATGGGTGCTGCAAAATACATGGGCGGATACAAACTTGCTAAAGATCTTATCTGTGATTTAGTTGAATCAATGAACATCACTGTTCCAGTTGCGATCCACTTAGACCATGGCGATTACGATGCTGCAATGGAATGTATCGAAGTTGGCTATACTTCAGTTATGTTCGATGGTTCTCATCTACCATTTGAAGAAAACTTGAAATTAGCTAAAGAAGTTGTTGAAAAAGCACATGCTAAAGGCGTTTCTGTTGAATGTGAAGTTGGTTCAATCGGCGGCGAAGAAGATGGAATCATCGGAGCTGGTGAATTAGCAGACATCGAAGAATGTAAACAAATGGTTGCAACAGGTATCGATTACCTAGCTTGCGGAATTGGTAACATTCACGGTCAATACCCTGAAAACTGGAAAGGCCTTGCTTTTGACCACTTACAAGCAATCGCTGATGCAGTAGGTTCTGATGTACCATTAGTATTACACGGTGGTTCTGGTATTCCTCAAGACCAAATCGAAAAAGCAATCTCAATGGGTGTATCTAAAGTAAACGTAAATACTGAATTCCAATTATCATTTGCAAAAGCAACTCGTGAATACATCGAAGCTGGCAAAGATAAAGAAGGTAAAGGATTCGACCCTCGTAAATTATTAGCACCAGGTGTTGCTGCAATCGTTAAAGATGCAGAAGAACACATTGACTGGTTCGGTTCAGCTGGTAAAGCTTAATCCATTTCAGTTCAAAAGAACGATCACTTTTGGTCGTTCTTTTTTTTGTGGGGAAATCCTGCTTTTTTCTTTGTCTGTTCTATGCTAAAATTGGCATGATACACATAAACTTTAAAGTATAGGTGGATATAGATGAAAAAAATTGTCATTCAAGGCAATCGTCCCTTAAAAGGAGAAGTCACGATCAGTGGGGCAAAAAATAGTGCGGTAGCTTTGATTCCTGCGGCTATTTTGGCTGATTCTCCTGTCGTATTAGAAGGAGTGCCGGATATTCAAGATGTGCACTCATTGATTGAAATTTTAGAAATTATGGGTGTTCAAACGCACTTTGAAGAAAACACATTAACCATCGATCCCACACAGATCGTTTCGATTCCGATGCCAAGCGGCAAAATCAATAGTTTGCGTGCTTCTTATTATTTCATGGGGGCACTATTAGGCAAGTTCGGTGAAGGTGTCGTAGGCCTGCCTGGCGGCTGTTTCTTAGGCCCACGTCCGATTGATTTGCATATCAAAGGCTTTGAGGCGCTAGGAGCTACAGTCACCAATGAACATGGCGCGATGTATTTGCGGACCAGTGAAGAAGGCCTTGCTGGAGAACGAATCTTCTTAGATATGGTATCTATTGGAGCGACGATCAATGTCATGCTGGCAGCCGTCAAAGCCAAAGGCAAGACCATCATTGAAAATGCTGCTCGTGAACCTGAGATCATTGATGTGGCAACTTTACTAAACAACATGGGAGCTAAAATTCGTGGCGCAGGGACCAACGAGATCCGAATCGAAGGCGTTCAAGAATTACACGGGTGTCGTCATTCGATCATCCCAGATCGGATTGAAGCAGGCACATACCTGTCTTTGGCAGCAGCTGCTGGAGAAGGGATCACCATCAAAAATGTCATTTATGAGCATCTTGAAAGCTACATCGCTAAATTAGAAGAAATTGGTGTGCGTATGGATATCAGTGAAGATGAAATCTATGTTTATCCGTCGCAAGACTTAAAGCCTGCCAATGTAAAAACATACCCATATCCTGGTTTTGCTACTGACTTGCAACAACCGATCACTCCCTTACTCTTGAAAGCAAATGGCACGTCAGAAATTTTGGATACAATCTATGCCAAACGTGTCAATCATATACCAGAATTGGCCCGAATGGGCGCACAAGCAACAACGGAAGGCAATCTGATTTTGCTTCATGGCCCAAGCCAACTTCATGGTGCTGAAGTCGTTGCTTCTGATTTGCGAGCAGGAGCTTGTTTGGTAATTGCTGGATTGATGGCTACAGGAACCACCACAGTTTTCAATGTCGAATATATTTTACGAGGATATGATCATATAATCGATAAACTTACAGCCTTAGGGGCAGACATTCAAATGGTAGAGGAGTAACTATGAGCGATTATTTAACAATGGCAGAACTGGAGAATAAAACGTTAAAAGAAATCTATACGTTTGCCAAAGAATTTCGAATTCCTTATTACAGCCAAATGAACAAAAAAGAATTATCGCTGGCTGTGATTCGGGCCCAAGCAGAAAAGCAAGGCTTCTTTTACATGGAAGGTATTCTTGATATTGTTGGACAAGAAGGCTACGGCTTTTTACGTCCTATCAATTACGGACCCAGTGCGGAAGATATCTATATTTCTTCTTCTCAAATTCGCCGTTTCAGTTTGCGAAATGGCGATAAGGTAGCCGGGAAAGCCAGACCTCCAAAAGAGTCAGAACGTTATTATGGATTGATGCATGTTGAATCTGTCAATGGCAAAGATCCAGAAGAAGCAAAAGAACGTCCCCATTTTCCGGCTTTGACGCCGCTATATCCGAATCGTCATTTGAATTTGGAAACCACACCCGGACGTCTGTCAACACGGATGATCGATATGTTGGCGCCAGTTGGATTTGGTCAACGGGGATTGATCGTTGCCCCACCAAAAGCGGGCAAGACCAGTATCTTGAAAGAAATCGCAAACGGGATCACTGACAATCACCCGGATGTAGAATTGATCGTCTTATTGATTGATGAACGTCCGGAAGAAGTAACTGATTTAGAACGAAGTGTCAAAGGAGACGTTGTTTCTTCGACCTTTGATCTACAGCCAAGTAACCATACTCGGGTCTCTGAATTGGTCCTTGAACGTGCTATGCGTTTAGTTGAGGACAAGCGCGATGTTGTGATACTGATGGATAGTATCACTCGTTTGGCACGTGCCTATAACTTAGTCGTGCCGCCAAGCGGTCGTACTTTGAGTGGCGGGATCGATCCAGCCGCACTATACAAACCAAAGAAATTTTTCGGAGCCGCTCGGAATATCGAAGAAGGCGGCAGTCTGACGATTCTAGCTACGGCACTGGTTGATACTGGTAGCCGCATGGATGATGTCATCTATGAAGAATTCAAGGGAACTGGAAACATGGAACTACAGCTTTCACGCAACTTAGCCGAGCGCCGTATTTTCCCAGCCATTGATATCAAGAAGTCCGGTACACGAAAAGAAGAACTTTTGATGAGCAGCGAACAATTAGAAGAAACCTGGCGCTTACGCAACAATATGACCGGAGAATCCTTGGAATTCACAGAACAATTTATTCAGTTTTTAAGAAAAACGAAAACCAATGCGGATTTCTTAACCGCGTTTCATGATGTTCATTTCGGCGATAAACGACCAAAAAGAAATCTCAAAAGATAATTGCATCGAAAAACGAAACATGGTAAGATAGTCATGTTGTAAAATCGACAAATCAACTCTGGTACAGCAAATGGACCAGGGCAAAGGAGAGAAGAAGAAATGAAACAAGATATCCATCCAGATTATCATCCAGTTGTATTCATGGACTCAACTACTGGTTTCAAATTCTTATCAGGTTCAACAAAGAATTCACAAGAAACTGTTGAGTGGGAAGATGGCAACACGTATCCATTGATCCGTGTCGAAGTAACATCTGATTCACATCCATTCTACACTGGACGTCAAAAATTCACACAAGCAGATGGACGTGTGGACCGTTTCAACAAAAAGTACGGCCTCAAAGACGCCAACGCTGCAGAATAATTCTAACAAGGTTAGAACGTTGGTTTACCAACGATTTAGAGATGTTTTCCTTTACTGGGGACATCTCTTTTTTTGTGCATGTTGCGTTTCTTGTTGCGATATTATCTTTACTTGATTCGTCATGAATTGTGCAAAGCGATTACCTGTCTCTTCCTGCTTTTTATCGGTTACATAAGCATACACATTCATTGTTGTTTTTATATCTGTATGACCCATTTGCTCTTGAACTTCTTTGATAGGTACACCAGATTCAAGTAGGAGACTGCAATGAGTGTGACGAAATCCATCATTGAAAAATTTGTGCTCTCAAAAACTATGGCATAAGTACAATTAACTGAATGAGATGAGTGGAGAGTTTACTCAAAAAAACGACGTGGATCTGCTAACCAGCAATCCACGTCGTCATTTTTTTGAAAAGTCGTCATAATTTTTACTGATGATTCGACTAAATAGATGCTATGGAAGAGAAAAGTAATGCGAGTAATCCTATTCCAATAAGAAGCCATATCACTTTTCCCATAGGATGGTTAGGATTTATCGTTAATCCTATCCCATAGGCTTTAGGAATAAAGAGCGGTTGCGCGCCGTTTGCTTGATAAAAAGATTTATAGACAACATAACTTGCGCCCATAAGGGGAATGCAGATGAGAATGACGATAGTCCCTAGAATATTCTCGTTCACATAGTCATTCAAAAAAACAATTACTAGACAAATAAGCGCGATTAATAGTAGGGAGGTAACAACAATATAATGAGAGATGCGCTCACTCCTTTTTTTCTTGATCAATTTATAATCTTCTTCTACTTTCTTCATATACATAGGATCTCCTTTCAACATATAGTCAAGCGAGAGGGAATAGGTTTCACTAATGGAAATCAAAGTTGGGATGTCTGGAAAGTTTTTGCCATTTTCCCAGTTTGAAATTGTTTGTCGGGTAACAAATAATTTTTCAGCCATCTCCTGTTGTGTAATACCTAATTCGGTTCTCCTATCCTTTAAAATTTGTGCAAACATTCAATGTGCCTCCTTCAATAATAAAATAATACGAAAGGTAAGATCGTTCAAGGAAATTTGATTTGACAGAGCGCAAGAGACGCTTGCTTTTCAGTGATACCGGGTTTTTCCTACTAAAAGAGACAAATTATTTTCCTGCTAGCTTTGTGTTTCCATTTTGTTTGTATCTGCCAAATCACTTGAGATA
This sequence comes from Enterococcus sp., assembly GCF_022711995.1. Classification (GTDB taxonomy): domain Bacteria; phylum Bacillota; class Bacilli; order Lactobacillales; family Enterococcaceae; genus Enterococcus_D. Next base: position 39,701 of record NZ_JALAHI010000136.1, on the reverse strand, counting down.
AATGGCCGGGAAAACAATTTCCGGTTTTTGATTTTCTTTTGCATTTGTTCAACAAAAAGGCTGGTTATCTTCACTGCAAAGAGCAAATCAAGCAGGGGCTAATTGAATTAGTTCAAGACAAAATTTCTAAGGCGTTTTATAATGGATAGCATAAATGATAATTTGTTTGATCATCGAGGTGATAAGGTTGACTAAAATTTTAATTGTAGAGGACGTAAATGAGATCAATGAGCTGCTTTGTCAGCAACTATGCTCTTTTTCCAAAGTACAGCCAGCTTATTCTGGTACAGAAGCATTGCTTTATTTTAAAAATGAGTCGTTTGACTTAGTTTTGTTGGATATTATGTTGCCGGGACGAAGCGGTGAGGATGTATTGCGAGAAATTAGAAAAGTGAGTGACGTGCCAGTTATTATGATAACGGCTATGGGGGATAAAAAGAAAGTGAGTCAAGTTTTATTAGATGGAGCAAATGATTACATCACGAAACCTTTTGATCTAGATGAAGTGGTGGCACGTGTCACTGTCCAGCTACGAAATAGTCAGAGTCAACTTAATTCTGGCACCTCTTATTGGAAATATCACGATTTGTTGCTCGATGGAAGTGACTTTACATTGAAAGCTGGAATAAATGAAGTTCGGTTAGGAAAAAAAGAGTTTGCCATTTTTAAGTGCTTGTTGGAATATCCTCAACAGATTTTTACGAAAGAGCAACTTTATGAAATGATTTGGCATGAGACCTATCTGACCGGAGATAACACGCTGAATACCCATTTAAGTAATTTACGAAAAAAAATTGCTTGTGTCGATGACCAACGAGAGTACATTGAAACGGTTTGGGGATTGGGCGTTCGCTTAAAGGAAATAAAAGAATGATTTATTATGCAGTTTTCATAACATTCATGTGCTTGTTGGTAAGCATTTTGTACCTGCGGCAACAAATTGGCTTAAAGCATTTATTACAAAGCGTACAGGAAAAACGTGAAACAAACACCAATAAGTCACTTACTACCAAGACATATAGTCGTTCCTTCGATCGAATCATTCAAGAGTTCAATCGTCTTTTTTTAGAGTTGCAAGCATTGCAAATTACCTCGCAGCAAGAAAAAGCCACATTGGATTTAGCCATTCACAATATTACCCATGACATTCGGACACCATTAACCATTGCTAATGGGTATCTTTATCAGCTTAAAAAAACCAAGTTATCTGAAGAAGAGGCGCAAATCATTCAAAAGATTGATCGCAACCTGAAAACTGTTGCGGATCGCTTAGAGGTATTATTGGAGTATCAAAACTTATTGGAAAACAACGTGAAGCCAGAGTTGGTTCCACTAGATTTCAGCCAGTTTTTTAAGCGTCAATTAGTGACCTACTACGATTCGTTAACCAAACAAAAATTTTCTGTCAAATTAGATATTACCGAAGATTTATGGATTGAGAACGACCCTGAACTATTGGTACGTATTTTACAAAATATTTTTAGTAATGTGTTGAAACATGGACGCAATACGTTAACTATTCGCTTACAGCAAAAAGGAAAATTTGCTCAATTGTCAGTAATGAATGAATCTAAGCAGCCTATTAGGGATCTTGAACGGCTGACTACTCGTTTTTATTCAGAAAATTTGGCGGAAATCGAAGACTCATCAGGTTTAGGATTGTTTATTGTTCAAGAACTGATGACATTAAGTCATGGTTATTTAGAGTTGGCCAGCGAAGGTCGAAAATTTGAATTGACTATTTCTTGGCCAGTGATTGAATAGAAGCAACTAAATAGTTGTATATGAAGTGTCTAAAACAGCAAGGCATTCGCCCTGAGGACACTTCATATACAACTATTTTTTATAAATCACGTTTTCGAAAGAGTTGATACGCAGCTAAGAGAACAATCACTGAAAACAAACAAGCAGTAACAATGGCTTTGAACCAATAATGATCAGGCATCTCCTGTAACCAAGCAAGATTTAAGTTTGATTGAAAGTCCAAGTATTTGAGCCAATCTGCGTTGGGAAAAATAGCTGTGAAGATACCTGTCACTAAGCCACCAACAATGACTGCGATGATTGCTGCTACATTGGAAAAAGTCAGTAAGAGAAAAAATAGTCCAATAGTAAAAATAGCTTGAAATGCAATGAATTGAATAAGAATCATTCGTAAAAAGTCCAGCCAAAAGTGATCGGGAGCTGTACCAAAGCCGTAGCGGATTCCAGCTGTCAAAAAAGTGAAAAAATAATAGAACAGGAATTGCAAAGCCGAAACCAATAGGAAAATAATGTATTTTGAAAGAAAGAATTCTTTACGAGAAATCCCAACCGCCAGTTGATTTTTGTATGTTTTTTTTGTTAAATCATAGCCTAAAACCATTACGAACAAAGGAAGACAAAAGTACATTAGGAACGCAGCCATGGTGCTCATGGCGATCACCGTTTGATAACTATTCCAAGTCGCATCTTGAAGATTGATTTGAAAAGCTGTCAACTGTTCAAGTGACATTCCTGAGGAACCTAAAGACTTGGTGAGAATTGACAGTGCAACAAGAGCTATTAGAAGAAGTTGAGTGATATAAAAACCTTTGGAACGAAATAGGCGAAAGAAATCAGCTCGAATCGTATTAATCATGTGTTATGTCCTCCGTGTCATCAATCAGATTTGTAAAATAGTTTTCTAAATCTTGTTTTTGATAATAGATCCCATCGATACTAATATTGTTTGTCACCAGTAAGCGGGTAATCTCGTTGATTTGATGGGATCGTTCAAATAAGTGCAGTTCTGTTTGATTGATTATTTTCATTTTGAACGAGAAGTTTTCCTTTAATAATGCACTTGCTTGTGGCGTTTCAGAAGTTTTAAGAACGATATAATCTTCGCTAAGTTGATCAAAATCAGTCTTTGCTATTTCCTTGATCAATACACCGTTATTGATGATTCCAAAACAAGTCGCTACTTGATAAAGCTCACTTAAAATATGGCTAGAGATGATGATCGTCATTCCGTATTCTTCATTCAAGCGTTTGATTAAATGACGAAATGCAGCAATGGCAATCGGATCAAGGCCATTGATTGGTTCATCTAAAATCAACAGATCAGGCTTAGATAAAATAGCGATTGCGATTCCAAGTTTCTGTTTCATTCCTAAAGAAAAATCTTTGAATTTTTTGTTGTCTGTATCGGTTAGATCAACTAATTCTAAAGTTTCCTGAATCACTGTTCCACGATCAACGATGCCTCTTAATTTGCAGTAGTATTCTAAGTTTTCTTTTGCGGTTAATTGATCGTAGGCCACGGGGGTCTCAATCACCGAGCCAGTGCGTCGCAAAGCTTTGATCCATTCCGAATCTGTCTTCGACCCGAGCAGTGAAACGGTGCCACTGGTTGTTGAAATCAGACGAGTGATGGCTTTTAGTAGTGTGGTTTTACCAGCACCGTTTCGACCAATCAAGCCGTAGACCGCTCCTTTTTGGATCGTTAAAGAAACTTGATCTAATGCATACTGTTGACCGTACTTTTTGGTGACTTGGTTTAGTGATAAAATTGACTCCATGTTATTCCTCCTTATCTTCTGGTAAGTTGTTGATGTAAGAGAGTGCATTAAAGCAACAAATAACTTATCCGAATATATTTAGTATAGAATTGAAACTTCAAAAGACTATTCATCAATTCTCAAATATTTCTAAAATTTTTGCTGCCTGTAACTAGAGGAGTCATTGAAGTTACCTGTTTACTTCCTACAAATGGTTCTCTCAACTAGTCGGCGGAACATCGGCTTTGACTTCAGCAACGCTTAACACTGCAAGCATAGACACAGTCGTTTCGATTTTTCTACACTAAAATAGTACACTTCTAAGAAAAAACTCCCATCCTAGTAGACTAGAAACTTTCGTTTTTCTAGTCTACTAGGATGGGAGCCTATCAAACCTAAAGGGAGGACTGTGACATAAGTCATCATCCAACAAGTGAAACCGAATCATAGTCTATTGCGATAGATTCCTCGGAGTTTTGCGAAGAAGAGCCACTGCACCGCAGAAGCAATAATAGTTACTGTTCGGATAGTATTACTTATAGGAGACTTATGGCACAGCCTCTACATTTTCATTTTATGAACCAAATGTCTAGAAGGATCCACTTCATCCCTCAATCAAACAGATACCTGCGAAATTTTTTGGAGAAAGGGAAACTAAACATGCAGAGTAATAAAACAAGTTGAAAAAGCATGATCACCATGAGCGGAGCTGCTTCAAACCGCCAGTAAAGATAGCCGTGCACGGCGAATTCTAAAAGATTAAGTCCGACAAGTAAGACGTAGTGCACCGTTTTTACCTTGCACTTTTTCAGTAAGTAATAGGTAACAAAATAATCCAACAGTATCATAAGAAGTAAGATAAATTTATTTACCATAGTGATCGTATCATGCTGCACTGCAAGTCGTTGACAGAGTAGTAACAGCGTTGGCAGAGGAATATAGATCGCTAACAACGAAATGAAAAAATAAACGATAAAAGGCATTTGACTCTCCTAGGGAATAGTTTCTCTAAAGACAGAAAATAATTTAGCAAATTTCTGCGAAAAAATCAACATTTTTTAAAATGATCACGCCAAGTCAGTTCAATCTGCTCGCCAAATCAGGGGGCTTGTTAAATGGATTGCGTCTCTTCAATGAGAAGTATTAAAATAACTGTTGTTTTCCTAGTTGTCAGCAGACGTTTGTTTTCCTAAGTCTCACAGGCTTTTTTGACGGCGGTTTCAAAAAAATTGTAAAAGCATTGCGTCAATACAATATTTGTTTGGGATCGGCTTGTTCTAAGATAAAATCTCGAAAATTCTTTACCACAGGTGGTAGGTAAGTATCTTTATTGTAGGCCAAATAGAAATAACGCTCCCAGGAAATGTCTGTTAGCTTGATTCGTTTCAATGGTAAAGAGTCGAGCATTGTCATATTTGGGATGATGGCGATGCCCCAATTTTGACTGACTAAACCGGCAATGACTTGATCGATCTTTACCTCATAGGCAACTTTATAGCTGAGATTTTTCCGTTGGTAAATATCATCGATCATGCCCCGAAGCGCACTTTTTTTGCTGAAAATGATTTGCGGGTACTCTGTCAGTTGATCCAAAGCTAGTTCATCATATTGTGCAAGAGGATGGTCTAACGCTGTAATCACCACTAATTCTTGACTAGCGATCGGTACAAACTCGATGGTGGGTTCATTTGCAATATAAGAGCTGATTCCTAAATCATAGCGGAAAGATTTGAGGCCTTCGATAATTTCAGTGCTGACACTACCTGAATGAAACTCAAATTGAATATTTTTGTCAGGATTAGCCAATAAAAATTCTTTGGTGATTTTTGGTGCATAAGAAATTCCTAGAACTTGTAAAAAAGCCAGACTGATATGACCAAAGCCTTTGCTGATCTTTGTAATGGTGTCAATGCCTGAATCAAGGCTTTCCAATGTTCGGATCACATGTTCATGGAAGATTTTTCCCGGTTTTGTTAGGGAAACATTACGGCCGTTTTTTTCAAATAGTTGGACGCCTAATTCTTCTTCAAGTAATGAGATGGCGTTACTTAAACTAGGCTGAGTGATGTTCAACTGCTTGCTTGAACGTGTATAATGCTCTTCTCTAGCTAAAACGTCGAAGTATTTTAGATGTTGAAGATTCATTGTTGTCCTCCTCTAGATTGAACTTATCCATAGTATAGCAAAAATGTATATCTTTTATCTATAGATTGATAAAGAAAAAACAATTAGAAAAGGAATCGGCTAAAAGCTATAATGGCTTTAGTTAAGGATTGTGAATATAAGCACAAGTTCTATTTCTTGGAATTCCGACATTTTCAACAATCGATTGTGAATAAAAGAACAAATGCCTGTATTCGGATTTATTGAAGGAGGAAGTAACAATGAGAAAAGTACCATTGACAATTAGCTCTTACACACTAGGAACAGAGATTGATTTTGAGGAACGTGTCAAAACAGCCAAAGCTGCAGGATACGATGGCATTGGTTTACGTGCAGAAACTTATATTTTAGCAATCAAACAAGGCTATACAGATGAAAAAATGTTAGCCATTTTAGAAGAAAACGAAATGAAAGTCACTGAAGTAGAGTATATTACTTTATGGGCTGATCCAAACAAAACGGCCGAAACAGCAGAAACACTGTTGCAACAATTCAAAGAACAAACCATCTATCATATGGCGCGACTTTTTGGAGTAGGACACATCAACTGCGGATTGATGGAAAAATATCCTGAAGAAGTTCATATTCAAGCATTTAAAGAGCTTTGTGCTCGTGCCAAAGAATTGGTGATTGGATTAGAATTTATGCCATATAGTGGCGTTCCAGATTTAGCCAGTGCTTGGAATATCGTTAAAAAAGCCGACTGCGAAAATGGCATGCTGATCTTAGATACTTGGCATTGGGCAAGAGCCAACATGACTGCCGCGGACTTAAAAGACGTTCCAGCAGAAAAAGTGGTTTCCATCCAAATTTGTGACGTGTTAGAACGTCGTTACCCAGATTCAATTCTAAGAGATGAATCTATGCATGACCGTCTATGCCCTGGTACTGGCTGGGGAGATACAGAAGGCTTCTTGCGGGCATTGAAAGAACATGGCATCAAACCACGGGTTATTGGTACGGAAGTTATTTCTGATCCTATCTTGAGCCAAGGCTATCAAAAAGCAGCAGAACAAAATTTCCAAACAAGTATTGATGTCATCAAGAAAGCTTGGCCGGAATTGTTAGAAGAAGCATAAGCCAAAGAAAAGAGGAAAGACTATGTTAGAAAGTATCTCTGGAAAAACAAAACTTTTAGGATTGATAGGAAGTCCGGTGGGCCATTCTGGTTCTCCAGCGATGTATAACTATGGCTTTGAACAATTAGGGATCGATGCCGTATACTTAGCTTTTGACGTAAAAGAAGAGCAAGTAGCACAAGCTATCGAAGCTTTCCGCACTTTTAAGATGAGTGGAAATGTCACTATGCCATGTAAAACAGCGGCAACAGCTTACGTGGATGAATTGACACCAGCTGCCAAAATGGTTGGAGCGATCAATACGATCGTCAACGATGAAGGAAAACTTATCGGTCATATCACAGATGGGGTAGGATTTGTTGCTAATCTGCGTGCCAATGGATTAGAAATCAAAGACAAAAAATTTGTGGTTTTAGGCGCAGGTGGAGCAGCGACAGCTATTCAAGTCCAACTGGCGATTGAGGGGGCTGCGGCTATTACGATTTTCAACGCCAAAGATGATTTCTATCAAAAAGGGGAAGAAACCGTTGCTCGTGTAAAAGAGTATTACCCAGGCTTTGCGATCGAAATCATTGATGTCAATGACAGTGAAAAACTGGCAGAAAAAATCAATGAAGCAGACTACCTAGTCAATGCAACGACAGTAGGTATGGGGGAAGGCAACACTCAAACATTGATCTCAGATACTTCCCTGTTACGCGCTGATTTGGTTGTAGCTGATGCGATCTATAACCCGCCATTGACGCAATTACTGAAAGATGCGCAAGCAAATAACTGTCAGATTGTCAGTGGGAAAGGCATGCTGCTGGAACAAGGAAAAGCAGCCTTCCAATTGTTTACCGGAAAAGAATTACCTGTTCGACCAAACAAATAAATCTGTAGAATGATCCGTTCCTGTAGGGCAGTATAACTGAACTACAGGAATGGTATTAGCCATTAGAAGGGGCGGGAAAATGAGAGCAAAAAAATATATTTTGTCATTAGCCACTGTTTATATGTGTTACTTTACTCACGGGATTCAAGCAATTATTTTAAGTCAAAATGCCATCTATTTTTATGAAAAATGGGGATACACTGATCCATCCGCTGGTGCTGCGGCAGTATCATTAGCAATAACGGCGACCGGTTTAGGTAAATTTCTGACGGTTTGGATTGGCGGGGAGATCTCAGATAAAGTCGGACGGAAAAAAATGGCAGTCCTTGGGGCTATTTTGTACACGTTATGTTTCTTAGGACTCCTATTAACGACGAACATGATGGTTGCTGCTGTTTGTGCCTTTATTGCCGGAGTTGCTACTTCTGGTTTTTGGGATGCTTCTTTGTATCCAGCTGCACAAGAGTCAGCACCAAAATTCGCTGCTTCAGCAATGGTAGGGATCAAATTCTTTGTTTCGTTATCTGGCGTGATTTATCCACTGTTAGTGGTAAACTTTATCAAAACAGGAAGCCAATCGATCGGAATCATCATTCCATTAGTATTATCGATCATTTGTACGGTTTTAGCGGCGATTGCGCCATTTGCTTATGACGATATGATGAAAGAAAAAACTTCTGTTAACGGACAAGAAAAAAATGCCGTTCAAGAAGAAATCGATGCTGCAAAAGCCAAAATGCTTGTAAAACCAAATGTTGCTGTAAACTTTTTGACAATGTTTTATGGTTTCCTTTGTATGTTCATCATGTATGGGGCACAGCAATACACGAAAGCGTTCGGTTTGACTAATGCAGGATTGACAGAAATGCAGTCTGCAGGATTAACATCCATCTATACATTTGGTTCGATCATCGCAGTGCTGTTTTGGGCAATGATGATGGGTAAATTGAGATGGAATCCACTTAAAGTGCTATTTATCGATGCGGTATTCATTTCAATCGCTTTAGCGTTAGTTTTGTTAGTCCAACATGTTGTTGTGATCTATATCAGTATTGCATTCTTAGGATTCTTTGCTGCAGGTGGTGCCCTACAAACGGGGCTTGGTGTTCGACAAATGTTTTGTCCGGGACCAAAAGGCCGCAACACGGGAATCTACTACACATGGATGGGTCTGGCGAGTACCTTCTTACCCTATATTGTTGCATCAATGACAAAATCAGTGGGAGAAACGCAAGCCATTTTCATTATGATGGGCTTATTGCTAACAGCAGGAGTTCTATCCATTTTCATGATGGTTTACTTGTTAGGTCAGCACAAAAAAGTATTTGGTTATAGTGCATTTGAACGGGTAAAAGACTAAGGGGGTCGGAGGAAGGCGAAAATGCCTCCTCCTTTTCCGCTTTTATCCATTAGAAATGCGCTAGTGGTATTTAGATAACAAATGGTATGCTTCAAAAAAAGGAGAGTCGTAATGGATAGTTTCATCGGAATATTATTAGTTGCGTCATTTATTGGCATGGTTGTTTATTGCATCAAAGGCTACAACCTAATGATTGGTTTTATCTTAATGGCAACATTATGGGTGATTTTACCTCTTGTGGGAAATTTCCTGTCACCGAATCCAGCATTCGCAGATTTGACGTTTTCTGAGATGTTGCGACAAGTTTACCAGCAGGCACCAGAACGTTGGGGCGCTTCTCAAATGAACATTTTTGTCGGTGCTTTCTTTGGGAGAATTTTGCTAGAAACGGGGATCGCTTCTACGATTATCCGCAAAAGTGTTGAATTAGGTGGAGACAGCCCTGCGGTTATCTTAGTGATCGTTAATTTGATTACAGGATTTATTTTTTCATCGATGTCTGGTGCAGGATCTGTCATCGCGATCGCTGTGATTGTGTTACCTATTTTGTTCTCTATCGGTATTCCGAAAGTTGTTGCTTTTTTCAGTTTTACGGCATCCGTAGCGGCAGGGATTTTTCTAAATCCAATCAATTTCACGCAATATCAAGCCTTTTTTGGGAATGTAAATGGCGGCCTGACATATACATATAATGATTATTTTTCATTCGGGCTGTTGGCTTTCTTTGTCATGATCTTGGTTTCCTCCGCGTTTTCTATTGGTTATTTACGCGTGGAAAGCTTGACTTACGCATGGTCTGCTGGCGCCGAAAAAAAGGTGCAGGATGTTCCAGGAATCGCATTGATCACGCCATTTATCCCGGTAATCGGTGTGATTGTCTTTAAGTTACCGGTCATTTTTTGTTTTATTGCAGCGAGTCTTTATGCGTTAGCCGTCTGCGGCATATTGAAAGCTGGCTTTAGAAAAGATTCACAGATTTTGACACGGATTTTTGCTGATGGTGTCAAGGATACAGCGACATTGGTGGCATTCTGGATGACCCTTGCAATGTTTAATGCGGCGGCTACTTTTGCGGCGCCTTACTTTGAGTCCTTATTGGGAGGAATCATTCCGACTCACCCATTCGCATTGTGTCTCCTTTTTGGTCTGTTAGCGCCTTTGACATGGTTCCGAGGGCCTGTATCGTTGATTGGTTGTGGTGCAGCCTTATTAGCTGTTATCAGCAATCAAACTAATTATCCTACGACTTTCTTGTATCCATTATTCATTTCGATCATGATTGGGATGGGACATTTCGATTTGACGATCTCATGGAATGCGTGGGGCTTAGGATTTAATAATATCAATACAAAAGACTACATGAAAGTGGCGTTCTTACCGGGAATGGTCGTGGCCATTCTGCTGGAACTATTGACTTTCATGCTATATAGCCCGATTTAGGAAAGTGCAGGTGTCGAGAATGCAAAGAAAAGTACGAATAGGAATCGATGTAGGTGGTACCCATACTAAGGCGGTCGCTATCAATAATGATACCCAAGAAATCATCGGGAAATCTTCTGTAAAAACGACCCACGATAGCCAACAAGGCGTAGCCGAAGGGGTAGTTGCCTCTTTTATCAAATGTTTAAATGAAAACCACATCCAACCTGCAGAAGTGGTGTTTGTTGCTCACAGTACCACACAAGCAACAAATGCTTTACTGGAAGGGGATGTAGCAAAAGTAGGGATCATCAGCACAGCCAAGAATGGGGTGGAGGGGCTTCTTGCCAAATGGCAGACATCACTGAAGGATATCGATCTGGGAACTGGACGCAGTATTCATGTTGCAACCCGGTTTATCCCATTGAAGCAGTTGACTGATCAGCAGATCGAACAAGCCATCCAAGAACTTCAGCAGGAACAAGTAGAAGTGATCGTCGCTTCCGCAGCTTTTGGTGTCGATGATTTGCAAACAGAAGAAAAAATTGCCGAAGTTGCTAAAAGACAAGGGGTTGACGTCACTTTGGCTTCAGAGATGACAAAGCTTTATGGCTTGTCTCGTAGAACACGAACTGCAACGATCAATGCTTCTATCTTGCCAACGATGTTGGAAACCGCAACGTCAACGGAGCGTAGTGTTCGGCAAGCAGGGGTGGATGTACCATTGATGATCATGCGTGGAGACGGCGGCCTGATGGATGTCGTAGAAATGAAGAAGCGGCCAGTCTTGACCATGCTTTCTGGACCAGCGGCCAGTGTGATGGGTTCTTTGATGTATTTAAGAACATCGAACGGCATTTACTTTGAGGTAGGAGGCACGTCTACCAATTTAGGCGTTATCAAAAATGGTCGTCCGGTCATTGACTATTCGGAGATATCCGGTCATAAAACCTATGTCAACTCCCTAGATGTTCGGGTACTAGGCGTTGCAGGGGGAAGTATGATCCGTGTCAATAAAAAAGGGGTTAGTGATGTTGGTCCTCGAAGTGCCCATATTGCAGGGTTGGAATACAGTGTGTATACGCCAGAAGACGAAATCGTTGATCCTCAATTGGAACTTTACGCGCCGAAAGAAGGAGATCCGGCAGATTATGTCGCGATCCGACTAGCCAGCGGCAAGCGTGTGACCATCACCAATTCTTGTGCAGCGAATGTGCTTGGTTATGTGACAGAAGAGGACTTCTCCTATGGAAATGTTTCCTCCGCAAGAAAAGCCATGCAGCCATTAGCGGATTATTTACAAACAACCGTAGAAGATGTTGCGCGTCAAATTCTCGATCAAGCGGTCCAAAAAATTGAGCCAGTGATTCATTCTTTTGCTAGAAAGTATCAATTAGAGCCCAATCAAATGACGTTAGTTGGAGTTGGCGGCGGTGTGTCTTCACTGATCAAACACGCTGCGAAAAAACTTTCATTGAATTACAAAATACCAGAAAATGCCGAAGTGATTTCCTCCATCGGTGTCGCCTTATCGGTGGTGCAAGATGTCGTCGAACGAATCGTACCCAATCCGACAAAAGCAGATATTGCTGCCATCAAACAAGAAGCAGCCACATTAGCCATCGAAAGTGGGGCGACAGCAGATAGTATCGAGGTTCATATCGAAATCGATCCTCAGACCCAGAAAATAACTGCCCGGGCTTCCGGTGCTACGGCAGCTCAAGCAGTGGAGCATCGGAATGAGATTACTTTTGAAGAAGCACAAGAGATAGCAAAAGCAGATCTTCAAGTTTCTGAAGAGATACAACCTTTGGCTCAGAGTGAGCATTTCTATGTTTTTGGTGCGAAAAGCAAAGCTGGCGATCGTGTTCGTCTGGTAGATCATCGTGGATTTATTCGTGTTCAACGGGATCATGCCGTTGTGGTGAAAACCACCATTCAGAGTTATAGTGAACAAATTTCTCTGTTGTGGGAAAGCATGGCCAATTACCAAAGTGATTTAGTGATTCGTCCCGACTTTTACCTTTGTGTAGGACCGCGATTGTTTGATTTCGCATCAACGGATTATGCGCAATTGATGATGCTGATCGATATTGAGTTAAGTCAATTGATCGGAACAGAGGAAGTTCTTATTATTGCTGCAAATCGGATGAGTTGATAGGAGGCTGTCAGTGGAAAAAACAGAGTTTTGTGAACAAGTGCGCGATTTATGGTCACGGCCTTTTGATCTTTCGCTGATCCTTCAGCAAGATCCATTTTATGCCCGTATCACTCCTTCAGAAGGCGCTCGATTGATTAAAAAAGCGGCAACTCTGGGACAGAAGCAAGCTCGTTGGTATCGCCAGCACACAGAAGAGTTGCAAGAACTGATGGCAACTCTTCATCTGCGACACCTTCCAGAAGCGAAAGAGGGACAGCGATTTTATACTTTTGCAGAATTCAATAAGCAAGACCAGATTTCATTGGATTGGGGATTGTTGGAAAAAGCACAATCTTTTATGGACAGCAACCACTTAGATTTGACGGGAGTACCGCTATCAGAATTGGTCCTGATGCATGAAGTTTTTCATGCCGTTGAATATAAGAAAAATCTTTGGACGACAGAAAAGCATCTCCAATACCAGATCGCTTTTATGAAAAAGTCTGTGCGGGTCTATGGATTAAGTGAAATTGCTGCTTCTTGTTTCGTGCAAGAGTTTTTTCATTTAACGAATGCTCCAGCATTGTTAGAAGTCTGCTTGCTTTACCCAAAAAATCCCCAGTTGGCTGTCCAGAAATTGGCATTTTTCCTTGGCAAAGAGGCTTCTGAGATATATTGACATAAGCTATTGATTAATGGAAAAAAAGAATTAGTCGCAACAGGAAAATCACGGTATATTATTAGTGAATAATATAACAAATTAAAAGGTGGAACGAAGAATGGATAAAACATGGTTAGATCTTGATGGCGACGTAGTAGTCATTACAGGTGCTTTAGGTGGGATGGGTAAGAAAATCGCCCAAGAATTTGCTTCACAAGGTGCCCAAGTTGCTCTGGTTGATTTAAATGAAGAAAATCTAAAAGCTTATGCGGAAGAACTTGCCTCCGAATTTGGCGTGAAAGTAAAGAGTTATGTGTGCAATTCAACGATCGAAGAGCAAGTCGATGCACTAGCTGCAAATGTCAAAGCGGATTTTGGCCGCATTGACATCTTGGTAAATACGGCAGCAATTCTGAAATTCTCGTTACTAGAAGACCTGCCTTTCTCTGAGTGGAAACAAGTGATCGATGTAAACTTGAACGGCTATTTCCTTGTTTCACAACGTATCGGTCGTGTGATGATCGAACAAAAATCTGGTCGGATGGTTCACGTATCAACAATCGCTTCATTAAGCCCAGAAACGTATTCCGGTGCTTACAGCCCTAGTAAAGCAGGCGTCAATATGATGTCGAAACAAATGGCTGCTGAGTGGGGACAATATGGTATCCGCAGCAACTGCGTCTTGCCTTGTTTTGTTAAAACGCCACTATCAGAAAGCTTCTATGCTGACCCAGAGGTAGAAGAAGGCCGCAAGCGTTTGACTGCCAATAAACGTATTGGTGATGTACAAGATATCGCAAATGCCGTTCTTTACCTGGCAAGCAACCGTTCTGACTATACAAATGGACATGAGTTGCGGGTTGAAGGTGGCTTCGGCATTATGATGGGTGACCAAGTGCCTAAACCAGGTGGACGCAAAGAATATGCCATCAATTCTCGTCCTGAGAAAAAGAACTAAAAAACAATAAAATTTTTTGGAAGCATTAGCTTTTAAGAAAGACGAAAAACTGCATACGAAACACACGCATCTTTGACCGGAAGAATTGAGAAAAGATGGGTGTATTTCGTAATGCCAAAAAACGCTAAAGAGAAAGGAAGAGTCTTATGTCTCGAGGATTATTTGACACGATTGAGCTGCATTCAGGAGCTGTTTTTAAGAATAGATTATTTATGTCACCAATGACGACACAGTCGGCATTTTATGATGGTGAGGTCACGAAAGAAATAATTGATTATTATCGCTTCCGTTCAGGAGATGCTGCTGCCATCATTGTAGAAAGTTGTTTTGTGGAAGACCATGGTCGCGGGTTTCCAGGAGCACTAGGAGTGGACAGCGATAAAAAAATTGCTGGCTTATCGCAACTAGCGAAAGCCATTCAGGAAAAAGGGTCAAAAGCGATCATGCAGATTTATCATGCTGGACGAATGGCATGGCCTGAATACAATGGAGGAGCTGTTCCTGTTTCCGCTAGTCCAGTCGCTGCCCTAAGACCTAATGCACCCGTACCAAGAGAAATGAGCCATGAACAAATTCTGGACATGATCCGTCTTTTCGCTGACGCGACCCGACGTGCGATCCAAGCAGGTTATGATGGTGTGGAGATCCATGGTGCAAATACATTCTTGCTGCAACAATTTTTCTCTCCGCATTCCAATCGCAGGACAGATGAATGGGGTGGCAGCCGCGAAAAACGTGCAAAATTCCCATTAGCAGTGCTAGCGGCCATCCAACAAGTGATCGAGGAAGAAAAAGCCGAAAACTTTATCGTAGGGTACCGTTTTTCTCCTGAAGAATTAGAGGAACCAGGGATTAATTTTGAGGATACGATGTATCTCTTAAATCAATTAGCGAAGAAAAAGCCAGATTATTTCCATTTCTCAATGGGTGCCTACACTCGTTCTTCAATCATCGATGGAGACGATTCTGAGCCATTGATCGTGAAATATTTAGCCTTACGTTCACCAGAATTAGCAACTATTCCGATCATGGGTGTCGGTTCGATCCTGCAATATGAGGATGCTGCCGATGCATTAGCAATTGGCTACGATTTAATTGCCGTGGGCAAGGGCTTTTTGGTTGAACCCGATTGGGTACAGCAAATCAACGCACGTAAAGAAGTAATTGATTATGCTCATGTGAATGCGCAGCAGCAGTTAAAGATTCCAACGCCCCTTTGGGATTTCATGTCCTATATGGTCATCGATCCAGAAGAAGAAAAACGAAAACACGAGCGCTTGAAAGAGTTGCAAAATGTCAAAGTTGAGTACAAACCAGGAACGTATTCTGTTTTGACAAAAGGACACAATAGCGATTTAGAAATGCAAGTAACCTTCTCTAAAGATCAGATCATCAAGATCGATATTGACCGAGGCCAAGAATCTGAAGGGTTATCCGATCAAGTATTCACGCGCATTCCGCAACAAATCATTGAAGGACAAACGTTAAACGTAGACGCTATTTCAGGGGCTTCTGCCTCCAGTCAAGGGGTCATTGACGGCGTATCAGAAGCAGTCCAATTAGCTGGAGCGGATGTCGAAGTGCTAAAAGCACGGCCGAAGCCAGTGGTGAAGTGGTCAAAAGAAGTGGTTGAAGAAGAAACGGATGTGGTGATCGTTGGATCAGGCGCAGCTGGTATCTCGGCTGCACTGCGAGCAGATCAGTTAGGCTTGAAGACGATCTTATTAGAAAAAATGAGTTTTGTGGGTGGCGCGATTTCCATCAGTGGGGGCAATCAAGTAGTCAGCGGCTCAAAATTACAGCATGCTGCTGGAGTAAGCGATGATACACCGGAATTGATGGTGGCAGATTTTCTTGCCAATGGAAGTGGCTTGAATGTCAAAGAGTTGGTGACATTACTGGCGGAAAATGTCGGTGAAACAACGGATTGGGTCCATGAATATATGGGTGTCGACTATGATATGGAACAAGGATTGCATGTATTGGCCGAATATCAAAAAAATCGTGAGTTGGCGTATCACCATGGTGGACACGGGTTTGCGGCTAGTGCACGAAAAGCATTGGATAATAGTCAAGTGGCTGTCTATCTTCAAACCAAAGCCGATCGATTACTGACGGATGGCCAAGGAAAAGTCATTGGGATCAAAGCCATCGAAGAGTCTGGAAAAACACATCTTATCTATGCCAAAGCCGTTGTTTTAACGACAGGGGGCTATGGCAACAATGCCAAATTGTTGAGTGAGAAGCTGAATAAGGTTCTCTATTATGGGCCAAAATCAGCAACTGGTGATGGTTTACTGATGGCAACGACCTCAGAGTTGAATGCCGGGACTCGCTTAATGGAGTATGGCAAGATTTACCCGAATGGGGTTGAAGTTTCTCAAGGCTATGCCAAATCAACGATCGGTGGCAACCTGGCTGTTTTGAAGGAAAATGGCTTGCTTGTCAACCCGAATGGGGAACGGGTCGTCAACGAGCGTGCAAGCAACAAAGAAATTTTAGAAGTCTTGTTGGCACAATCTCCGCAAATGCTTTACTTATTATTGGATGCTGCTCATTTTGAAATTTTCAGCAGTGCGGTTGCAGAAGGTGGAATTACAAGAGAAGACTTGGAACGCTGGATCGCACAAAAGGGCACTGCTACTCCGCTTGCGTTTAAGGCAGAGACCTTAACAGAGTTGGCTGCACAAGCGGCGATGCCTGTTGAAAGTTTGACTGAAACAGTTACGCGCTTTAATCAATGGGTCGCAAATGAAAAAGATGAAGAATTTGATCGCCCGGCGGAATACTTGCAAGTGCCAATCGGTGAAGGTCCGTATTATCTGATTGAGCAAAAACCACGTTTTGCGACAACGATGGGTGGTTTGATGGCAAATACACAGTTAGAAGTAGTGACCAAAGCACAAGAACCAATTACTGGGTTATTTGCAGCAGGAGAAGTTGTCGGGGGTGTGATGGGAACGGACTCGCCTTCAGGTGCAAACAATGCATGGGCTTTGACTTCTGGAAAATTAGCAGCAGAAAGCGTAGCAAACTTTGTACAATCACAGGAAAAAGTTGCGGAACTGAATCACTAATAATGAAAAAAACTTCTGGATTCCAGCAGGCGCTAAGTATCTGCCGCTGAATCCAGAAGTTTTTAATTAGAAGAGAAACTGTTTATTTTTTCAATTGTTTCAGTATTGAAGCTGGCACATCTTTTTCTGCGACTTCATTAGGCCCGGAAATCACTCGTTTTTGGCTGATCTCCGCTTTCACCAATGTGTTTGGTGCATATGGGTGGACGTTTTGATCCGATAATTCATAGGTCATGACTTGCTTCTTCCCATTTTCTTTAATGAATTCAAAGGTGTATTCATAGGAAGAATAGCCTTCGATTTTTTTCCCAGAAGCATCAACTGTTTGTTTTTTTTCAGGTATTTCATTAGGTGTGATGGCATAGGCAGTAACGCCTTGATAGGTCTCCGAATAGTATTTATAGCCAAAATAGCCTCCTACACCAAGTACGACTACAAGTAGTGCAAGCAACATTTTTTTCATAGATATACCCCATTTCTTTTTTCTGAGAAAACTATAGCATGGAACAGCTTAAAACCTTCATCGAAAAAGATAACACTATTGTAAGGCTGTTTTTTGTAAGGTTGTTTTTTAACGGTGCGCTGTAATTTTCTGTCGAAGAATTGTGATAGACAAAAATAGAATTGCAATCAATCTGCAATATTGTAATGTTAATCTTTTAGTTGTGCCTGGGGAGAGGTACAAATACACAAAAAGAGAGGTTTTTTCACTTGAAAAAATTTGTATTTACAGCTGTTGCAGGATTAGGTTTATTTATCGGAGGCACTGTTGCATCTGCGGAAGAACAAACCCATGTAGTTGCTCCTGGAGATACATTGTCAGGGCTAGCAACGGAGTATGGCACAACAGTGGATGATCTTTTGGCATTGAATGAATCCATTCAAGACCCTAATTTGATTTTTGATGGGGAAACATTGCTGATTTTTAGTGATGCACAACCAGTGACACGAGCGCAAGAAACAACAGAAGCGGCTGCGGCATCAACGGAAACCGCACCAGCAACTACACAATCAAACGTTGCCAGCACAAGCGCCGCAAGTACACCAAATGCAGGTTCCGGCGTTTTGAATCCAGTAGATGGCATCAATTACTATAATGGTGTCAGAGAATCTTACTATTCACAAAAAGTATTGGCTGGTGGCGGCTTGAATATTCCTGGCCGACATGTTGCTTCTGACGGAACGATCCGTGATGCAGACGGTTATATCGTTGTCGCAAGTGACAACCAACCTAAAGGCGCAACAGGCCAATCTTCTTTAGGGGCATATAAAGTCTATGATACCGGTGTTGGACACAGCGGCATCGACGTTTACACAAACTGGTAATTCGCAGAAACAGTTGCATGAAACATGCAGCTGTTTTTTTGTTATGGTCTAGACTAATTCTTGTCAAAAAGAAAGGAGTGTGGTATTATTGGACTATACCAAAACGAAATGAGGAGCATATCATGGAAATTATTCGCGTGAAAGATGCAGCTGAAGGTGGAAAAAAGGCATTTGAATTGATTCAGCAAGGCGTTGAGAAGGGAGCAAAAGTTCTCGGATTGGCAACAGGGAGCACGCCAGAAACGTTGTATGCGGAAATGACAGCTAGTGACGTTGATTTTTCAACAATGACTTCTGTTAATTTAGACGAATATGTCGGTCTTGGCGGCGAAGATGATCAAAGTTATCGTCACTTTATGAATGCTCATTTATTTGATAAAAAACCATTTAAAGAAACGTATGTGCCAAATGGAAAAGCGACAGATTTGGCCGCTGAATGCAAACGATACGATGAAGTAATTGCGGAGCATCCTGTGGATATCCAAATCTTAGGCATTGGACAAAACGGTCATATTGGGTTCAATGAACCTGGCGCATCCTTTGATGGCACAACGTCAGTCGTTGAATTGACTGAATCAACCATCAATGCCAACAAACGCTATTTTGATAAAGTCGAAGATGTGCCGACTACGGCGATCTCAATGGGTATCGGTTCGATTTTAAAAGGCAAAAAGATTATTTTGATGGCCTTTGGTCCAGCGAAAGCAGATGCGATCCAACGAATGATCGAAGGACCAGTAACAACTGAACTTCCTGCTTCCGCTTTGCAAAACCATCCGGATGTAACAGTCATCGTTGACGAAGCAGCAGCCAGCAAACTCTAGGTCTTTTATACAGATTCCCCAACCCAATTGTAAAAACCCGAATGATCATCGAAGAAAATCAGCAACTTCCCCAGTTCGTCGTTAAGATGAAACGCTGATGCCTTCGCTGATCCTTCGGTTTTTTTGTTTAAAGTGAACTGGAAGCTGAAACAAGAAAACGAATACTTCCTTTTTATTTTTCAAAAAGAGGTGGTATAGTTAAAAAGGGGTGTTTCTATGGTTGATATGGTTTTATCGATTCCTGAAATTATTCTTAGACTTGTTTTAGCAATGGTCATGGGGGGTGCCATCGGTTTTGAGCGGCAATACAAAAGTCGACCAGCGGGACTGCGGACCCACATCTTGGTGTGCATGGGAGCTTGTGTCATTGCATTGATCCAAGTGGAAATTGCGAGTGGTGCCATGCGAGACGCACTGAATCATCCAGATTTGGCAGGGGTGATTCGTTCGGATGAAGCTCGCTTAATTGCACAAGTTGTCAGTGGGGTTGGTTTTTTAGGCGCCGGGACGATCATTGTAACAAAACGTTCGGTGACTGGATTGACCACCGCGGCTTCATTATGGGCGATTGCTGGCCTTGGAATTGCGATTGGGATGGGCTTCTATGCGATTTCCATTACTAGCTTTGCCGGGATCTTTTTTGCGCTGACTATGATCAAACGGATCGTACGGGTGCCAACTGCCAAAAAATTGGAGATTCAGTACATTCATCGTGCGGCAACGAAGGAATTTTTGACAGAATATTTTCTTGAGCGAGAAATCGTAATCGAAGATGTTAATTTTGATGTGAAATTTATGGAAGACTATCGGATCTACACCAATATTTACACCATCAACTTGCCGCGGGGCTTGAGTTTTTCAGAGGTCATCGAAGAATTATCTGTTTATAAGAATATCACCAAGCTACGACTAGTGGATATCAGTTAAAAACAGAGGCTAGGACAGAAGCGACTCCTTGTTTCCGAAGGAGTTGCTTCTGCTCTCGCTGTTTAGATGTATTTAGAGCGTGGCACAAAAGTATTTTTTCTTTTGTGCCACGCTCTTTTTTAGTTTAGAAAGAAACAGGCGATTCCAACAATAACAAGATTGCTAAGAAAGTTGACTGCTTCGTTTGTGATCACAGCGTAGCCATGAACTTTTTTTGTGGGCTGTTGGTGGTGGGTTTTTTGTTCGGTAAATTGATGGCAAACGGTGCATTGGTACCGTACTTGAATCGTGGCTCCTAACAAGCTGTCGATGATGCTGCCGCTAAACCCGAGCAAGAAAACCCAGAGCAAATTATTTAGAGGCAATGGCTGCCCGCTGAGCCAGAGACAGACTATAAGCAGTAAAACGATACAGCCGCTACCTGCAAGGGAAGCACTGGTTCCTAAGAGGCTGACGCCGCCGGAAAGACCCGCAGGTAATTTTTTTCCCGTTAAAAGATTCCGCGGGGCTTTCTTGCTCAAGACACCAATTTCTGATCCCCAAGTGTCAGCTGTACAGCTAGCGATCCCGACAATAAATGCCCAGAGGTAGGTCTCATTGTTGAAAGAAGCATACCCGATCAATGCGAGTAAACTAGGGGCTAAATTAGCCAAAACTTGGACGGCATCGCGGCGAGATCCTTTGACCACCAGATCATTGGCAATTTTTTTGAAGTGACTGATAAAACCGGAGCTGGCAAAGAAAAGACCTACCAAAAAGATACTGTACCAAGGACCAAAAGCAATGATGATGGTTCCGCAGATGGCAGCCGCTGCCGCACCAGATAAAGACAACCACCGCAAGAGATAAGCAGATCCAGCCACTAGACTACTACAGATGAGTCCTAGCAGAAATTGATAGAAAAAGACCATTGCTTTCACCTCGCTTTTTTCCTCAGTTTAGCATAAAGAAGACGATTTTGTGGAATTTTTCGTTGGCGACAGCATTTTACTCGTCAAATGAGAGCGTTTCATTTAAGCTTAGTCTAAGAGGTGAGTATATGAAGATCGTTATCATCGGTGGTTCATTTGGAGGAATCAGTTGTGCCATCGAAGCCCGCAAACTTTACCCTGAATCGGAGATTCTAGTGATTGAAAAAAAAGCCCACATTGGGTTTATTCCGAGTGGGATGCTTCTTTATTTAGAAGGGAAGCTCCCTTCTTTGCAAGACGCCTTCTTTTGCACCAAGGAACAGCTGGAACAGCTGCAAATCCAAGTTTCCCTGCAAGAGACCATGGTGACCCTCGATCCAAGTAATCATTTGATCCAAACCGATCAACGCAGGATTACCTATGATCGCTTGATTTTGGCAACAGGCTCCTCACAAGAGTCGGAGATCTTGTTACCAATCAATGAAGCTCCTATGACGTATAAGGATTACGAAGCAGCGACGCAATTCATTCAGAAATTGGCATCAGCAAAAAGTATCACCATCGTTGGCGCAGGGCAAGCAGGTATGGAAGCGGCCAATACATTAACGGCTTTAGGGAAACAAGTCCATTTGGTTGAATCCATGACATACCCCTTGTTTAAATATTTTGACCAATCCTTTTTAGCCCCTTTTTTAGGAGAGTTATCTCAGGTTGAAAATCTTCAGCTTTATCTAGCTGAACCTACCGTTGCGATTGAATCCACAGAAACCGGCTTCAAAGTGGAAACCGCCAGTCGCACATTGGTCAGTGACCTAGCATTGACGACGGTCAATGTACGGCCTCGGCCTCACCCAGCTTTTCAACAGTTGGACTTGCATAGTGACCATACGATTTGGACGGATGACTATCTGGAAACCTCTGCAAAAGATGTTTTTGCTGTGGGAGACTTGATTCAAATCTATAGCCCCATCACCAGAGACACCGCCTATATGCCATTAGTCAATAATGCCCTCCGTTCCGGAATCGCAGCAGCCCGTAATTTGCAGGAAAAAAAAGCCCCTTTTCGTGGCGGTTTGCGAACGGTAGGAACCCAGCTGTTTGGCTGGTACTTGGCAAGTACAGGCATGACTGAGTCGGATCGTTTCTTTTATGAACAAGCAATCACAGTGAAAACATTCACCGCCAAAGCTTCACTGATTGATGCAACACCGATCCATGGCAAACTGATCATTGCCAAAGCCAGCGGACAAGTGCTGGGGGCGCAATTGTTATCGAAATTCAATCTTTTAGAAAAGATCAACTTGCTGGCCTTTGCTATCGAAAAGAAGAGCACGTTGTCGGAATTGGCGCAGAAAGATTTCTTTTTCCATCCTCATTTTACCGATGTCTTTGAATTATCCAATGCCATGGCTCTAGGAAGTGCTGCCAATGAAGTTTGAACAATTATTGGAAAAAAAAGAGGCGAAGCAACTACAGCTACTGAAAAAACTGCTTTTAGTTGGGGGCGAACTGGATATCAATGAAATGGCGAGTTATCTGAGGATCAGCAAGCCATCCTTAGAAAAATACGTCGATGAATTATTTCTTTACTTAGCACCTTATTCGGAGCAATGTCGTTTATCTTACCAAGGTTCTTCACTGGTCCTTGAAACAAGTCCGGATTTTTCATTGAATCAGATTGAATATGCGTTTTATCATTCATCCATCAAGTTTCAAGTGCTGGAATATTTATTGATCAATCAAGAGTTTGCTACGATTCCACTAGCCCAGAAGTTAATGATCAGTGAATCCTCACTGTTTCGGAAGATCAAAGAGTTAAATCAAGTATTGGCAGAGTTTGGCCTAGAGATTTGGCAAGGGAAGCTTACTGGCGAAGAAGCTCAGATTCGCTACTTTTATTTTCAGCTGCTATGGTACTTAAATTCTTTCAAAAGCCAGCCGTTACCTATTGATACGAAGCTTGTCGGGCTGATCGCCCGCGGACTTTCTCTGACCTTTACCGAGGAAGCACAGCAACGAGTCAGTCTCTGGTTGAGGATCATGAAGTATCGACTGAAGGCACCCGGCCAGTCCTTTCAGCAGTTGCGAGAAAAGATGGCCTTCTACGAGAAAGACCCTTTGTACCAGCAGCTACGGGAGCTGGTATTTCGTAGTTTTGGGCATTATGCGTTAGAAGTACGGGAAGAAGAAGCGATGCTCCATTTTGTCTTTTTACTCTCCTTTTCCGTCTTTTCTGAACAGGACTTTCGTCAATATATGTTGCAGCGTTCCCGTTTTACTCCCACAGCATTGACCGATACATTGATCTTGGAACACATTTTACATTTGTATCGACCGGCTGTTCCGCAAGAAATCGAAGCAAATTGTTATTTTCATCTTTCTCAGATCCATAGCCGCTTGTTTTTTTTCAAAGGTGATGTTGAAATTTTTGACCGAGAAAATATCTGGCAGTTGGAAGCGAAACTATCGAGTCGTAATATTCGCCAAATCAGTGAACGGCTATTGACCACGGCTGTCCAAGAAATGAAGCTGGAGGAATCAGAAGACAATACCCTGTATATGATGACGATGGTCAAGTATTTGAGTGTACTGACGATTATTGACTACCAAATCAATCGGGAATTTCGCGTAGGGATCGCATTGAAGATGGATGCACTTTTTAGAGAAGCTGTTTTTTACATGTGGCTGCTATACTTGAAAAATTTGAACGGCGTCGTCGTCGAGCGTTATTCAAAAGAGCAAGACTATGATTTGATCCTGACAAATTATCCCATTGAAACCGCGGTACCCACCTATCGTATCAGTGAGTTAGGGACGACCTATGATCGAGAAAAAATCAAAAAAATGATTCGCGAACGCTTCAACTAAAGGCGTTTCTCCAGATTTCGTCAATTTCTTAGAAAATCGCTAAAAAGTTGACGAGATCACGACTGAAAATTCGAGTAAGATGAAAAGTAAGAAAGCGGTATCAAGAAATCCAAGCAATTAAATTTAAAGGAGAGAGAAATATGGCAGAGAAAAATTATATTATGGCGATCGATCAAGGGACGACAAGTTCAAGAGCAATTATTTTTGACCGCAACGGGAAAAATGTCGGCAGCTCACAAAAAGAATTTCCGCAATATTTTCCAAAATCTGGTTGGGTAGAGCACAATGCCAATGAAATCTGGAACTCTGTTCAATCGGTTATCGCAGGGGCATTTATCGAATCTGGGATTCGCCCAGAAGCCATCGCTGGCATCGGTATCACAAACCAACGGGAAACAACAGTTGTTTGGGATAAAAATACCGGTCAACCAATCGCCAATGCAATCGTTTGGCAATCGCGGCAATCTTCTCCAATTGCAGATCAGCTAAAAGCAGATGGTCACACAGACATGATCCATGAAAAGACTGGTTTGGTGATCGATGCGTACTTCTCAGCTACGAAAATTCGTTGGTTGCTGGATCATGTGGAAGGCGCGCAAGAAAAAGCCGAGAATGGAGAGCTCTTATTCGGGACCATTGATTCGTGGCTTGTCTGGAAATTAACGGATGGTCAAGTGCATGTCACCGATTATTCCAATGCCAGCCGGACCATGCTTTACAATATCCACAAATTAGAGTGGGACAAAGAAATTTTGGACTTATTAAATATTCCAGCAGTCATGTTACCAGAAGTTAAAAGCAATTCCGAAGTCTACGGACATACCCGCAGCTATCATTTTTACGGCAGTGAAGTACCGATTGCCGGAATGGCAGGAGACCAACAAGCAGCGCTCTTTGGCCAAATGGCCTTTGAAAAAGGCATGATCAAAAATACTTACGGTACCGGGGCGTTTATCGTCATGAATACCGGTGAAGAACCACAATTATCCGACAATGATTTATTGACCACGATTGGCTATGGAATCAACGGTAAAGTGTATTATGCACTAGAAGGAAGTATCTTTGTGGCCGGTTCGGCGATTCAATGGCTGCGAGACGGCTTACGCATGATTGAAACGTCTCCGCAATCCGAAGAACTGGCTGCCAAAGCCACCGGCGCCAATGAAGTCTACGTGGTACCAGCCTTTACTGGATTAGGCGCACCTTACTGGGATTCTGATGCACGAGGAGCCGTCTTTGGCTTGACTCGCGGTACGACGAAAGAAGACTTTGTACGGGCGACCTTACAAGCAGTCGCATATCAATCGAAAGATGTCATCGACACCATGAAGAAGGATTCAGGAATCGATATCCCATTATTGAAAGTGGACGGTGGGGCAGCGAAGAATGACCTTTTGATGCAATTCCAAGCAGATATCTTGGACATTGAAGTACAACGGGCCGCTAATCTAGAGACCACTGCACTGGGTGCTGCTTACTTAGCTGGTTTAGCCGTTGGTTTCTGGAAAGACTTGGATGAATTAAAGGCAATGGCAGAAGATGGTCAGCTGTTTACACCGGAAATGCCTGCGGATGAACGGGAAAACCTTTATGAAGGCTGGAAACAAGCTGTGGCAGCCACACAGATGTTTAAATTCAAAGTCAAGAAAGAAGGCAAATAAGCCATGACTTTTTCTTACAAAGATCGACAACAAGCCTTGGCACGAGCCAAGAATGAGGAATATGATGTATTGATCATCGGTGGCGGGATCACTGGTGCTGGAGTCGCCGTGCAAACGGCGGCTGCCGGCATGAAAACGATCCTAGTGGAGATGCAGGATTTTGCCGAAGGAACTTCTTCTCGCTCAACGAAACTGGTTCACGGAGGCATTCGCTATTTGAAAACCTTTGATGTTGAAGTCGTCGCCGACACAGTCAGAGAACGGGCGATCGTGCAACAGATTGCCCCTCATATCCCTAAACCGGATCCGATGCTGTTACCGATTTATGATGAGCCTGGTGCTACCTTTAATCTTTTTTCTGTCAAAGTGGCGATGGATCTTTATGATCGACTAGCTAATGTCACGGATAGTCAATATGCCAATTACACCCTGACGAAAGAAGAAGTATTGGAGCGAGAACCCCAGTTGCAACATGAGAACTTGATGGGGGGCGGAGTCTATCTGGACTTCCGCAACAACGATGCCCGTCTAGTGATCGAAAATATCAAACGAGCCCATCAAGATGGCGGGACCATGATCAGTAAAGCCAAGGTTGTCGGTATGCTTCATGATGAAGACGGCAAGATCAATGGTGTTCAAGTAGAAGATCAACTAACAAAAGAACAATTTGCTATCCATGCGAAAGTGGTCATCAATACCACTGGACCATGGTCTGACATCCTTCGAGAATTAGACAGTAATGATAATTTACCGCCGCAAATGCGCCCAACCAAAGGGGTCCATTTAGTGGTGGATCGTGAAAAATTAAAAGTACCGCAACCAACGTATTTCGATACAGGTAAAAACGACGGTCGGATGGTTTTTGTGGTTCCTAGAGAGAACAAAACGTATTTTGGAACGACGGATACCGATTATACAGGCGATTTTGCCCATCCGACAGTGACACAAGAAGATGTGGATTATCTTTTAGAAATCATCAATCATCGTTTTCCGGAAGCTGAGATCCAACTGGAAGACATCGAAGCTAGCTGGGCAGGGCTACGGCCATTGATCACAGGAAATGGCGGTTCTGATTACAATGGCGGAGCCAAAAGCAAACTTTCAGATGAAAGCTTTGATCAAATCGTGCAAACCGTCGAAGCGTATTTGGAGGATCATCGCAAACGGCCGCAAGTTGAACAAGCCATCAAACAAGCCGAAGAACGGCTAGAGGCCAGCAGTGTGGATCCTTCGCAAGTCTCTCGGGGCAGCAGCTTGGAAATGTCTCAAGATGGCCTATTGACACTGGCAGGAGGCAAGATCACCGACTATCGTTTAATGGCCGAAGGAGCTGTCAAACGGATCAATGAATTGCTGGCTGAAAAAGGACAATCTTTTGAATTGGTGGATTCCACACGTTATCCGGTCTCCGGTGGTGAGATTGATCCGGCCAATGTGGAAGAAGAACTGAAGCGTCTGGCGCAAACAGCAGAAGCTGCCGGTTTTTCCCCAGAAGATGCGCGCTACTTGGCAGAGCTTTACGGATCGAACTTACCGCAAGTTCTTACTTATAAAACGACATTTGCCGGATTGGATGAAAAAGAAAGCACGGCGTTGAATTATGCACTGCAGGAAGAACTCGTCCTGACACCGGTAGATTATTTATTGCGACGGACCAATCATGTTCTCTTTATGCGGGACACATTGGATGAAGTCAAGGTTGGGGTGATCGATGCAATGGCGGATTACTTTGAATGGACAGCTGCAGATAAGCAAATGTATGCCGAAGAATTGGATCAAGTAATAGCGGAATCGGATTTGAGTGCCTTAAAAGGAGGAGAATGATATGAGTGATGCAACACAAATCTTTAGTGAGTTTCTGGGAACAGCGATCTTAGTTTTATTAGGGGATGGTGTTTGTGCAGCGGTCAATCTGAAAAAGAGTAAAGCGGAAGGTTCTGGCTGGATCGTGATTGCGGCTGGTTGGGCAACAGCCGTAACGATTGCTGTGTATGCTTCTGGTTTTATGGGACCTGCACATTTGAATCCGGCCGTGACATTAGGCATGGCCATGACAGGGAATTTTTCTTGGGGATTGGCAGTTCCTTTCATGCTGGCACAGCTAGCAGGGGGGATCGTCGGCGCAATTCTTGTCTGGCTCAACTATCTGCCATTATGGGATGAAACAGAAGATCAAGGGGCTATCTTGGGAACCTTTGCCACGGGACCTGCAGTCCGTAACTTAGCCGCGAATACAATGACTGAAGTGATCGGGACGTTTGTTTTAGTCTTTGGCTTATTGGCATTTGGTGCAAATACCTTTACGGATGGCTTAAATCCCATCGTAGTCGGAATCTTGATTTTGGCAATCGGTCTTTCTTTAGGGGGACCTACAGGCTATGCCATCAACCCAGCCCGAGATTTAGGTCCACGGATCGCCCACCAAATTTTGCCAATCAAAAATAAAGGGACTTCAGACTGGGGCTATGCCTTTGTACCGATCGTAGGACCATTTATCGGTGCCGCATTAGCTGCTGGACTATTCATGGTTTTACCCCTCTAATTGACTTATTCCTCAAAGAATCGATGGCAGTCTGTTTGACTGCTGTCGATTCTTTTTTTTGTGTGTATGTCTTGGGTTGATTGAAATTTTAAGCCAAAAGTGGTTAAATAAAAGAGCTGAAAAAAGAACTGAAAAAAGAACAGAAAAAAGAAAAAAGGAGCCTATGTGTGAAAAAAATTTTGCGTGTTTGTTTATGGCTGGTCGGTATTCTAGTGACACTAGCAGTAGTCGTACTGATTGCCTTTCAAGTATCCCCACGTCCGGGTGCTTATTTGATCGGTAAAATGTTTAATGACGAGGTGAAGATCACAGATGAAACCGCCTATCAAGAAAGTCTCTCCCGTGTGACGGTAAAAAATGATCTGACGTATACCTCTGACTATGATCGGAGTACCTTTGACCTTTATTACCCCAAAGGAGCCGAAAAAGCATTACCCGTCGTATTTTGGGTACATGGCGGCGGCTATGTCGGTGGTGACAAGGAAGGAACCAAAGAATTTGCGACTTATTCAGCAGATCGTGGGCAAGTGGCGGTGGTGTCACTGAATTATGAGTGGGCACCTAGTTTAGAATACCCAGGACAAGTCAAACAAATCAATCAAGCCTACCAATCGATCAAGCAAGCGGCTGACCAGTATCCGATGCTAGACTTTAAACAAGTTATTTTTGGCGGAGACTCTGCTGGCTCACAAATCGCCGGCCAATTTTTAGCGATTCAGAGCAATCCGGATTATGCCGAGGAGATGAAGATGGCACAGGTGATACCAGTCGATGACCTAAAAGGATTTATTTCCTACTGCGGACCTGTTGATTTAAAACAAATGGCCCAGCAAACTTCGGATGATCGATTTATGAAATTCTTTGTTAAAACAGTGGCTTGGTCATTATTAGGAACCAAAGACTGGAAGAACAGCAAAGAATTGCAGCAAGTCTCACTGGTAAATAAATTGACCAAAGAATTCCCGCCAACCTATATCACCGACGGCAATGCCTATTCTTTCCAAGATCAAGGAATCGCTTTTGATCAGAAACTGCAAGAATTAGACGTACCGGTCAAATCTTTGTTTTATAAAGATGCACCAGAAGCAGTCAATCACGAATACCAATTTGATTATTCGTTGGCAGAGTCACAGAAATGCTTGGATGAAACCCTCGATTTCCTTAAAAATAGCATGTTGTAATGCTTCAAAACGCGAAAAAAAGCTTGACCCTTTAGCAATAGAGGGCCAAGCTTTTTTTTAATCATCAAGACCGATGAAATAATCGTCGTCTTTCATGGCTTCAACGGTACCTAACAGATAGCCATTTCCTACTTGAGAGAAGAAATCGTGGTTGCTGGTTCCGGTTGAGATCCCATTCATGACAATTGGATTGACATCATTGGCCGTATCTGGAAACAGCGGGTCTTGGCCTAAGTTCATCAATGCTTTGTTGGCATTGTAGCGCAAGAACGTTTTGACGTCTTCGGTCCAACCAATTGGATCGTACAATTCTTCGGTATAGCGTTCTTCATTTTCATACAATTCATACAACAAATCGTACATCCAGTCCTTCAACCGTTGTTGTTCCTCTTCAGGAAGCTCATTGAAACCTAATTGGAATTTATAGCCGATATACGTACCGTGAACCGATTCATCCCGGATGATCAGTTTAATGATCTCGGCAACGTTAGCCAATTTGTTATTGCCTAGGTAATAGAGCGGTGTATAAAAACCGGAATAAAAAAGAAAGGTTTCGAGAAAGACGCTAGCGATTTTCTTTTCAAGCGGTGTGCCATTTTTGTAGATTTCATTGATCCGTTCTGCTTTCTTTTGCAGATAAGGATTGGTGTTGGTCCATTCAAAAATATCGTCGATCTCCGCTTTCGTATTCAATGTACTGAAGATGGAAGAATAACTTTTTGCGTGGACGGATTCCATGAATTGAATATTGTTTAAAACAGCTTCTTCATGGGGTGTGCGGACATCTTTACGCAGTTGCTCCATTCCGCTTTCTGATTGGACGGTATCCAGCAATGTCAGACCGCCGAACACATAACCAACTGTCGTTTTTTCCAGATCAGAAAGTGTCCGCCAGTCATCTAAATCATTGGATAATGGAATACGTGTGTCCAGCCAAAATTGTTCCGTCAGTTTTTCCCAAGTTGATTTATCGATGATGTCTTCAATCGCATTCCAGTTGATTGCTTCATAATAAGTTTTGCCCATCGTAGGTTCCTCCAATAGTAATCTTGATACAAGAGACAGGAACAAAAGAAGTCCGCCTGATTGCTCGTTGCTTCTGCCAGTCATCTCTGGGGATGCTCTTTGATCCCGCGATAAAGACGATTGAATTCAATCCGCTCGCTTTTTTGTTCCTAGTCAGTGCATGGCTTGCTTCATGCCCGTGATTAAATCACACAGCTTTCACATTGATTGCTGCCGATTTCTTCTGCGTCATCCGTAAAGGTCCGTACATAGTAAATCGATTTGATTCCTTTGTGGAACGCGTAATGGCGCAGAATATTCAAGTCACGGGTTGTCTGCTTGCTGGTTTCTTTCCATTCATAAAGGCCTTCTGGAATCTCTGAACGCATGAAGAGAGTCATACTCATTCCTTGGTCCACGTGTTTTTGTGCCGTGGCATAAACATCTATGACTTTACGCATATCCATATCATAGGCTGAACGATAGTAACCAATCGTATCGTTGCTCAAGTAAGGCGCAGGATAGTAAATCTTCCCGATTTTCTTTTCTTGGCGTTCTTCGATCATTCGTGTGATGGGATGGATGCTGGCACTAGTATCATTGATATAAGAGATGGAACCATTTGGTGCAACCGCTAAACGGTTTTGGTGGTACAAGCCGTCTTTTTTGACTGCTTCTGCCAATGCCGCCCAATCTTCTCCAGAAGGAATAAAGACCCCATCAAATAGTGATTTGATTTGTTCCGATTGTGGTTGATACTTTCCGGTAATATAGTCGGTGAAATAGCTGCCGTCTGCATAGGCGGATTTCTCAAAGTTATGGAACACTTCGCCCCGTTCTTTGGCAATGGCATTGCTTTCTACTAATGTCCAATAATTCAACAACATGAAGTAGATATCTGTGAATTCCAGTGATTCAGGAGAACCATATTCCATTTGATTTTTGGCAAAGTAGGTATGCAAGCCCATCGCACCTAAACCAATCGTATGGTTCAATGCATTCCCATTTTGAATAGAAGGAACAACGTCGATGTCAGAGGCATCTGTAACGAAAGTCAATGCACGAGTCATGGCACGAACGGATTTTCCAAAATCAGGACTATCCATCAAGTTGACGATGTTCGTTGAACCAAGATTACAACTGATATCGGTACCCAGCACTTCATATTCTTGCTTGCCGTTGATCACTGAAGGCTCTTGCACTTGCAAGATCTCGGAACAAAGGTTACTCATAATGATTTTGCCATCGATCGGGTTGGAACGATTGGCCGTATCAATATTGATAATGTAAGGATAGCCGGATTCTTGTTGCAATTTGGAGATTTCATTTTCAAGATCCCGAGCTTTGATTTTGGTTTTACGAATCTTAGGGTTCATCACTAAATTATCGTATTCTTTGGTGATGTCGATGTAAGAAAATGGAATCCCATATTCTTTTTCGACACTATAAGGGCTGAATAAATACATATCTTCATTTTTCCGGGTCAATTCATAGAATTTATCCGGTACGATCACGCCAAGAGAAAGGGTTTTGACCCGAATTTTTTCATCCGCATTTTCCTTTTTGGCAGACAGGAAACTAATGATGTCTGGATGGAACACGTTCAGATAGACGACACCCGCACCTTGACGTTGACCTAGCTGATTGGAGTAGCTAAAGCTATCTTCGAACAATTTCATGACCGGCATCACACCGCTGGCAGCTCCTTCATACCCTTTGATAGGTGCCCCAGCTTCCCGCAAGTTCGACAACGTAATGCCCACGCCGCCGCCGATCCGAGAAAGTTGCAATGCGGAATTGATGCCCCGACCGATCGCATTCATATCATCGGTCAATTGGATCAAGAAACAAGAAACCAGTTCTCCTCGACGTTTACGACCAGCATTCAAGAAAGAAGGGGTTGCCGGTTGATAGCGTTGATAGATCATTTCATCTGCCAAAGCCAAAGCCAATTCTTCATCGCCATCTGCAAAATAGAGGGCATTGAATGCCACACGGTCTTCATAGCTTTCCAAATAGGCTGTGCTATCATTGGTTTTCAACGCATATTGGGAATAAAACTTGTATGCTGCCATAAAGGACTTGAAAGTAAAATTTTGTTCAGATAAAAACTGATAAAGTTCTTCGATAAACGCAGGACGATACTTCCGAATAAATGCTTCTTCTAAGTAGTCATGTTCAATCAAGTAATTGATTTTGTCAGTGACCGAAGGGAAAGTCATCGTATTTGGCTCAACATTTTCTTTAAAAAAAGCCGCTAAGGCCTCTTTATCTTTATGTAGAGGGATCTGTCCATCGACGGGGCGGTTGATCTCATTATTCAATTTAAAATAGCTTACATCTTTGATTTCTTTTAAGCTCATAGAAAGGCAACCTCTTTTCTTGTTTTGATCGTATAAAAAAGGATCTGCAGGTCTTTACGACTGACAAATCCTCCAAAAACACATTGGTTAAAAGACTACTTAGCTGGCCAATTGACGTAATTGATCGGGACGGAAGCCAATGATTGTTTGTGCATCAGAAGTGATGATTGGAACACTTTGGAATCCTTGTTCTTTCAAAAACTCAATTGCTTCAGGCTGGTTGTCGATATTGATTTCTTCAAAAGAAATATGGTTATCGCTTAAAAAGCGTTTAGCCATTTTACATTGCATACAGTTATTTTTTGAAAATAGTTTAATATTCATAATGATTTCCTCCATGACAGTAATGGTTATAAATCTAGTATAAATAAGTCTAGGAGAAAGTCAACGAAAAAACACTACATATTGTGCTTGTGAAAAAAACATACACAATTTATAGTGTCTATCTGGTTTTTATACAAGCGAAAAACAGTGATTTTTCCCAGAAAATCGCGCTTTATTGTGAATTCGAAGCGAGAATATACAGTGGTGGTGTGTAAAAAAAAATCGAATTGTGAACGAACTTTCAATTTCGATGTTGAAAAAAGATTGACTTTGTTGATAAATCGCACTATTATAATGATAATCATTCTCAATTAACAAGAAAAAAGTCTAGAATTTTTTCACAAAAGGGGTAAAAAATCATGAAAATGGCGCAAACAGAGGCCTCCAGAATCTATCAAATCGAAGCGATCGCAACACCTAAGAATATTACGGCGCACTTAAATGATTTGGGCCTGCGTGTCGGCGTTGAAATTCTCATGGTTCAAAAAAGTCGTAAGAGCGGCATCATCCTGCATCAAGACAATCGAATCGCTCTCGATGCAAGTGTCATGGCACAAATTGAAGTATCGGAGAAAAAACAACAGACTGTTTTGACGTCCCTAGATCAACTGCAAGTAGGAGAATGGGGCAATGTGGCGAAGATCGCAACGACAGGCGCATTGCGACGACGATTGATGGACATGGGCATCACAAAAAATGTTCCGATCCGTGTCGTTAAGCTGGCTCCTTTGGGGGACCCGATCGAAATTCGTATCAGAGGCTATGAGCTGTCATTGAGAAAACAAGAAGCTGCGTTTGTTTTTGTTGAAAAAGGAGTAGAGGAATGAACTATCAATTCGCATTAGTTGGCAACCCCAACAGCGGCAAAACAAGTGCCTTCAATCAGCTGACTGGCGCCAAGCAAACCGTAGGAAACTGGCCGGGAGTGACAGTCGAACGGAAATCAGGAAAGCTCCGCAAAGCCAAAGAAATCACGATCCAGGATCTGCCGGGGATCTATTCTTTATCCCCTTATACCCCTGAAGAAGTGATCTCCCGAAACTATTTGGCAGAAGCCCCCATCGATACTGTCTTAGATATTGTTGATGGCACAAATTTGGAACGAAACCTCTATCTCACTTTGCAATTACTGGAAATGGAGTTGCCAACAGTGGTGGGGGTCAATATGATCGACCTTTTGAAGCGAAAAGGGATCCAAATCAACTTTGAGAAGCTAGCCTATGGCTTAGGCGTACCGGTTGTGGGCATCAGTGCCTTGAAACAACACGGACTGAATAAGCTGATCGATGCCGGAAAGAAAAAAGCCGGAAATGGCGACTCAGTGGTTGTCTATGATTCCCGGTTAGAGGCTGCCTTAGCAGAGATCAAGGCCCTTTTGCCCGAAGAAATTTCTGAAAGCAAACGTCGGTGGGTTGCAATCAAACTGTTTGAAGGTGACGAATTGATTCGTCAACAAGTCACTTTGACCCCCAGCAATGAAAAAGAATTAGCGGAAATCATCAAAATTACGGAAATGATTTTTGACGAGCACAGTGATGCGATTATAGTAAATGAACGGTATGAATTCATTCAGCAGTTGTTGAATCTAGCGACGATCAAGGAAGAGGAATATCGTTTGTCCTTAAGTGATAAAATCGACCGTGTCTTGACCCACCGCATATTGGCGTTACCGATTTTTGCTTTTTTCATGTGGGGAATCTACTTTTTATCCATCCAAACAATAGGCACGATGGGCACAGATTGGGTCAATGATGTGTTATTTGGCAGTTGGGTACCGGATACCCTACAACGCTTGATGGAACAATGGCAAGTGGCACAATGGCTCCAAGAATTGATCCAAGATGGGATCGTAGCAGGCGTGGGGGCAGTCCTCGGCTTTGTGCCGCAGATCTTTGTCCTGTTCTTCTGTTTGGCTTTATTAGAAGATTGCGGCTATATGGCACGAATCGCTTTTGTGATGGATCGTTTGTTTCGCAAGTTTGGCTTATCTGGGAAATCCTTCATTCCGATGCTGATCGCTACTGGCTGTGGGGTTCCAGGGGTCATGGCTAGCCGAACCATCGAAAATGAAAAAGATCGCCGTTTGACAGTCATGGTTACGACTTTTATGCCTTGCTCTGCCAAACTGCCAATCATTGCATTGATTTCCGGGGCGTTCTTTCCCGGAAGCTCATGGGTCGCACCATCGGCTTACTTCATTGGGATGGGAGCCATTATTTTATCAGGCATTGCACTGAAAAAGACCGCTCTTTTTGCCGGGGATCCAGCACCCTTTATCATGGAATTGCCTGCCTATCATTTGCCGCAACTAGGAACCGTGTTGAAAAGCGCGATTGATCGAGCAGTAGCTTTCATCAAAAAAGCCGGAACGATCATCTTCGTTGCATGTATCTTTATCTGGTTTACCTCTAGCTACAACTTTACCTTTGATCGAGTAGGGGAAGAAAAGAGCATCTTAGCCTTTTTCGGCCGTTTGTTGGCGCCGATTTTTGCGCCCCTAGGCTGGGGCACTTGGCGAGGTGCCGTGGCCACCATTACAGGGTTGGTGGCAAAAGAAAATGTTATCGGCACGTTTGGGATTTTATACGGCCAAAGTGGTGTGTCAGAAAACGGCACCGAAATCTGGCAAGTGCTGCGAGGCGATTACACCGCAGTAGCCGCCTACTCCTTTTTGATTTTTAACTTATTGTGTGCCCCTTGTTTTGCAGCGATTGGCGCGATCCATCGTGAGATGGGGGATAGCAAGTGGACTTGGTTGGCTATTAGTTACCAGTGTGGACTGGCTTATTGCGCAAGTCTAATTGTTTACCAATTCGGGCATGTCTTCTTTGAAGGCGGACAACTGACAGTAGGAACCTTGGCAGCATTGATTGTTCTTGGCTTGTTGCTGTTTGCTTTGATAAAGAGACCCCAACAAAAAAATTCACCACTATTACAAGTAGTCGGAGGCGAAAAATGATTGCAACGATTCTTTTAAGTCTAGTGATCTTTGGCTATGCAGGAAAAGTCCTTTATCGAATGGTCAAAAAAGGCAGTTGTTCCGATTGCCATCAAAGCTGTCCGGTAAAGCATGAAGAGAAAATCTAAAATCATCCATGAATCTAACGCCAGTTTTATTAAGTGACTAGCGAGGATGAGTGAAGCAGTTAGGCAGAAATGCCTAGCTGTTTTTTTATAAGAAAGGGCTATTTAAAGAGCAGATTCTTTAGTATGATTAATTGCAGATATAAGCACACAAATAATAGTTATCTGTAAATGAATGTGCAAAAGCGGACATCTGAGCGGTATGATTATCGTCAAGCAAAAGAGAACAGATACTAGGGCTGCTACCACTGCAGCTATTCTAGCTATACCTTATTACGAAATGAACCCTCGAAAGGTTGGTAAGAAAGGCAAACTGTCAGCGAAGAATATTTCTCCTAGAGTTGATCGAAAAGAACAAACACTTGCTTAAAAGCACATAAATAAGAAGTGACAGGCGAAATTCATTGAAAAGAGCCGAGTCATTGAATTTGATTTATTTACCAAATATGAAATTGTTATCCTATCATTCTATAGGTAGGAACTCTTGAAAAAAATCTCATAGAAAGATGAGAAAATAAAAGAATAGAAATTTGAGGTGACTTGATGAAAAAGTTAAATGTCCATTGGAATCAGTGGGGAAGTAAATTTATCTTTTGTATGAGTATCATCATTGCAACATTAATCATTTTAAACTATCAGATAGTACTCAATCACTTAGGTGGATTTTTACATATTTTGTCTCCGTTTATTTTAGGCTTTATTATTGCCTATTTGCTGAGCGGATTACAAAATCGTTTTAAAATTTTATTGGAAAAAATTCCGATTCGAGGGATTCAATCGGCTAGTCACTCCTTGAGTATTCTCGTATTGTATCTATCGATTCTCTTTCTTTTGTTTATCTTATTAAGTTACTTGATTCCCTTAATCATTAAAAATATCAACGATTTGATAGCAGCAATTCCACAAATTCAAGAAACAGTGCTTAGATACACCCAAGAACTTGAGGAAAGAGGGATCTTAAAACAAGTTCCTCTTGAGCAATTTTTATCAGAAATCACGAATCAGATTTCAACGGATAATCTTTCTTCAAACTGGCTACAAGTTGTTTCATCATTAGGGGGACTTACAAAAAATCTGTCAAGTTTTGTCTTGAATAGTTTTTTATCGATTGTGGTTTCTATCTATGTTTTGATTTACAAAGATTCGATATTCCGCTTTGTCTCGTTAGTCGCTCAGAAATTAATGTCAAAAACCGTATTTGAAAATTCGAAAAGATGGATCCATACGACACATGTGGTTTTTTATAAATTTATTAGCTCTCAATTTTTAGATGCATGTATCATCTGGTTCTTATCTACAATCATTTTATCTCTTTTTCAAATAAAGTATGCCATTACGTTAGCATTACTTTTAGGTATTTGTAATATGATTCCATACTTTGGTTCGATAGTTGCATCGCTAATTACCGGGTTGGTTACATTATTTACGGGAGGACTAAGTAAAGCAATCACGATTCTTCTGGCTTTATTAGTTTTGCAGCAAATTGATGGAAATGTGATTGGCCCAAGGATCATGGGTGGCGCATTAAATATCAATCCGATCATCATTATCGTTTCCATAACTATTGGCGGAGCTTATTTTGGTATTGTTGGGATGTTTTTAGCAGTACCTATTGCTGCAATCCTTAAGATCATGGTATCTGAGTGGTTATCTGCTTGAGAAAAGATTAGCTACTAACGTTATTTCTTGGAAGTTGGTTCCTGATAGGGAATAGTTTCAGTTCACTAAGTGAGGCTAGTGATTTTTTGCAACATTTTAAATCTGCTAGTAGCATTATTTTTGTGATTTTAAAACCTTTGGTAGATATTAATGAAGAACGAGAAGAGTTGTTTGTAATAAAGAAATAGAAGTGCGTTTTCATGTTTTTGAAGACGTGCTTTTTTTTGTGCTGATTCACTCAAACCATGGCGTAAGTAGGAAACCTTTGGCAAAACTAAGAATAGGGACTAATGATAGTCATGTAATTATTCTGCAAGTTAATAAAGGAGGTGAGAATTTCTATCGCCTTTTATGCCAATTAAAAAAATGAAAAAATGCAACTACGAACATTCTTATCGAATGCTGCCTAGCGTCAATGATGTCCTAGCCTCGTAAGTTTACCATCCAATGGATAGGGAAATCGACCCCGCAGCCCGCTGATTAACAGTGGGATTGTTTTGTGGTTTAAATAAGATCTAATAATAGTTGAAGAAAATAAATAGAGATAGCAGGCGTATCATCGTTTGATAAAAGTATACCTTTTGATAAAGAAGCTAGTTATACTTGCTGTTTTAAGCCGTTGAGAGAAGATTTTATATTTTTTTAAATAGTTCTAGCTATTTATAAAAAAATGAAAAAATGAAGAAACGAGACTCAGCTATACTGTTTTTGTCAATTTGAATAAAAGAAAGGATGAAACAAATGAGGGTAAGTAAGGCAGTGCTAAAAGCAATTACTTTGAGTAGTATGCTTGCATTAGGTGGTACATACGCTTCTGCGACTGAACATACTAATCCGGAGCCTTCTGAAGCAACTACATCGCTTCAAGGAAAACTAAATTTATCAGAAAATGGGGGCCACGATCCCAATCCACCGAGTGACTTAAACAAAAAAACTACAATCAATAATAGTTATTTTGGTATTTCTTATGTGCCAGAAACCTTTGATTTTAGCTCTGTAAAATTAGAGGATACTGTAGGTTCACAAACTATCAATGCTTTAAAAAGTAAAAGTACAGAGGAAAGTCGAACAAGCGAAAAAACTTTTAATATAGGCGTAAAAGATAAACGACGGGTAAGTACAAATGACTGGACACTTTATGCCAAACTAAATAGTGAAATAGGCGAAGATACTGAAGGAATGTCCATCTCAATAGATTCTAATACAAATAAAGTAAAAAGAAATATGAATGACGGGGAAAAACCATTTCAGCCACAAGATCTAACTAACCAGGTGGAAAAGACTGGAAAAGAAGAAGTAGCTAAAATGGACAGTGTGACACTAACACAAGAAAACAAACCGGTAATGTATACAACCGGAGAACAATTTGTTAATGGCGTATATGATTTAGAATTAGAAAATGTTTCACTTACAATTCCTGATGCCAGCAAAGCTAAAGCTCAAAATATTAGCACAAGCATTCAATGGACATTAGAGTCTACGCCGATGAAATCAGACTACATAATTAGCGAAGTGAAAAATTTATTTAAAGATCCTCAATGTAAGAAGCTAAAAATGGATGACCTAAGTTATGACATGGTGCAAAGAGCTGCAGAAGCTATTAAAGAAATACAGGATCCAGATCAAAAAAAATACAATGAGGAATATTTAAAAGTTTATGTTCTAGATAGTTATGCGGAATGGACTTTGAAGGGATTTAAAAATACAGAAACACATACTTTTGGAACAATGAAGTTTTTCCGATCTCCTGATGAACAAAAGGCGGCATTAACTT
>NZ_JALAHI010000135.1 GCF_022711995.1 Enterococcus sp. | reverse complement strand
TCTTACCATAAAATGAGCAAAATTAAATTTAAAAAAAATATAATAAACTAATTATTTACCTCCCAACAAACGAGTGATTCCTACAAATCCGCTTTAGCACGCTTTTCTTTTAAAAATGGGGAAAAAAATCAAAATCAACAACGTTTAATTCTTTAAGATAACTCAAGTTTTCCTTAATGAATTTTTAGAAATTTTCGAATTTCCTCATGTTATCGTTGGACAGATGTCAAACAACGTGTTATTCTGATCATGGAATTTCGTTATCAACTTAACCGTTGCCTTTCGTTACGAATAACATTGAAAGGGGAATGACTATGACATTCTATAACACAGAACTACAATATCGAGTGACATTGGATACAAAACTAAACCTTTTTATCGTCTTTGATAAAAAAGATGCTAATCGTTTTGCAACTGGTGTGACAATCGAACAAGCTGTACAAGAATTGACTAAAACTGCATAAGGAGTTCATCCAAATGAAGGATACCGATTCGTACTGAAAGCACCTCGCTAAGACTAATAGCAGGTGCTTTCTTGTTTTGTTATGAGAAATCTTTTCATTCCTTCTTTTCGGATTTGTCTTCTTGTTCTTTCTTCTGCCCACTCTGCTGTTCATCCAACTGCATGATCTCATCGACTGATTCATCTTTCAAAAAAACTGAGAGTCCCTTGACTGCTAATTTTGTTTGTCGCATGACATAATCTTTTTCAAATTCAGCCATTTCATTTCTCCTTTTTTCTTTTAGTCTAACCGATTTTGCTCGTAAAATGAACTATTATTACGTCACGAAAAACCCGTCGTCAGCAAATTTTTAAGAGGTTGATTCCATCTCTCAACCAACTACTTGCTGATCCACCAACAACGACTTTCTCTTCACTGGCTTCTAGCACCACTCATCTAGTGATCCTAACGAAGTTTTTTCATCGTTATACATCTTTTATTTAGGTGAATGACATTTTTTTACATTGTTTTTGATAAAACAATACGATAGAATAACATTTGAGGTGACTACTATTCCAGACGCCATCATTGTGAAAAACAAATGGAACACCTTCTTCTTTGTTCTCTTTTTGAAAACTAGCAAGCAAAGTCTGTCGTTCAAAAATAATGAGAGGAGCTTGAGAATGAGAAACCTATCTAGAAAAAAGAGTCGATCACTGATTCGGCTACTCTGCTTATCGCAACTTCATATGCTCCTGTCTATTTGTTGTGTCCTGCTTCATTTTTTAGGGAAATTCCCCATCTTCCTATGGCTCTCTGCCATTTTCTTCATCAGCAGCCTTTATTGCTTGATTCAAGTTCGTCGTCGCTTAAAAATCTATCTTCGCGACCCCGATTTTTAGAGACCTTCCCTATTAAAAAGAAACCCATTTTTACCACTTATTACTTGCAACACCAGATTCAATCGCACTTCTCAAACCAACAAAATCACTGGAGCTTTTTGGAATGAAAGGGCGCTATCTTGGTTTTCAGTATTATCTTTTTGGAAAAAAGTGCTATCTTAGATCTTGTTTTCTGTTCACACAGATGAGTAGCAGATGAAATTTATTGCCAACTATTCTCTTAGTCTTGCTTAAATTTTTATAATATTCCGTTTTTCTTAAATGGTATACTTAAAAAAAGGAGTGATTGACATGTGGCTTTTTAGCATTATTTGGTACGCTTTTGTTGGTTTTTGTCTGTATTGGATTATAAGGCTTGCTGTTAAACATGGGATCAGCGATTCAAAAAAAAATTGATTTATTTCACTACTCTTCTCATTACACGTTGAAGAGTAGTTTTTTTAGTCTTTCGTTGGAAGGTGAACTCTCCAGCCTATAAGCTTTCCCATCGGACACTTGACTCATTTGAGTACCTGCAATTTTATTTTTTTACTATTTTTAGACGAGCTACCTCGATGTCTATTTTTTCTTTGGATTACCGCTAGTGATTGCAAAAAAATCTAGCCCTTCAAACTGGTCACAAACTAGAAAGCACCAACCGTTTTCGATCTTCCTTAGTTCAAATTTTTGGTTTTCCAAGTGGATAGTTCACCACCTGCACAATATCCTAATAGTTTTTTTGCTTATATGTTTTCGGCAATCTGAAAACCTCTTCTTTCTTGAATCTATCCCCCATGTTACTATCGGTATAAAGAAATCAGGAGGACACTATGAAGAAACATCCATCCGAACCCATCATGCACACCTTAATTGAGTTGCAACGAAAAGAATATTCTATCATCGCTGCCATTGTGGACAGCGGTAACAATATTATTTCGATCGGAAAAACGACTGTTTTTGATGAGCATGACCCAACAGCTCATTCTGAAATAAACGCAATTAGAAAAGCCTGTAAGCTTCTCAACTCCCATACATTACCCAAAGGTTATTGGCTATACACCACCTTCGAGCCCTGTCCTTTGTGCAGCTCAGCGATTACTTGTACAGGAATAGACGGAGTTGTCTATGCCAATAATCCAACTTATCGTGGTAAAGAGCAAAACTGGTCTTTCATATCCTGCGAAGAAGTTCTTCAAAAAGGGGCCTATATTCATGATGTTTCGTTAATTAAAGACTTTATGATAGACGAAATAAAAGACTATTTTATTTA
The DNA here is from genome assembly GCF_022711995.1 of Enterococcus sp. GTDB lineage: Bacteria > Bacillota > Bacilli > Lactobacillales > Enterococcaceae > Enterococcus_D. The sequence goes on along the minus strand of NZ_JALAHI010000135.1, from coordinate 386 downwards.
ACTCTGCGATTCCGTCAGATAGTAGGGTGATGTTGCTCCCTATTTTTACTCAACTTGCTATTTCTGATTCTTATTGATGGAATATAAAATTTTTTACAGTAGGATTCATGTAAAAATATAACTTTTCATTTTTAATCAAAGGTTGCATCACTAATTTTTAGTCTTGCTTAAGTGGACACACACATCAGCTTCTCCTATTTTTTTTCATCTTTTGGTCCTTTTATTGGGATTGTTCTATTCCTTTAACGTGATATGATTTCTTTAGGAGGCGATTTCATGAAATTTCGCAACATTAAAAATGTTGATCCGTCTTATCTGTCCATTAGTATATGTTTATTTATCATTGGAATTGGTAATAAATTTTTCTGGATTCCTGCAACTCTGTT
>NZ_JALAHI010000134.1 GCF_022711995.1 Enterococcus sp. | reverse complement strand
TCGGTTATTCAAAAAATGCAAGGTGCTTTATACAAAGAGAAGTGAGGGATAGCAATGAAGTTTAAATTTAATTTGCAGTCAGCACTCGTTAGTTGCTTTGTCACGATTATGTTGAGTATGGCAATTGATCAAGACGTAAATGCTTTTGTTGCGGCCCCGTTCCAACGCAATTCTTCGGAGCCATCTTCTGAAGCACCAGTACAAGTTGCCGAAACAAGTACCTCTGAAACAGAAACTTCCAGTCAAATTTTTTATGAAGCATGGGCCAGCTCTTATTCTGAAACGACTAAGGACAGCAGTCATTCAAATCCAAATACAAATTCTTCGACAGATCAATCAAAGGAGCCGACCAGTACATTTGATAGCAGTGAAGCAATAGCCAGTGACACGGAACCATCGTCTAGCGCCGCCAATAGTGGATCAGCAAATTCTGAAACTACTAGTACGTTAGAAACGACTGGTTCGTCTACGAACACTTCAAGTACCAGTAGTTCCACTTCTTCTAGCAGTTCCAGCACTACCGGCACGACTACTTCTGAAGAAAGTGAAGAGAGTACAGAAGCTGGTGATACACCGGTTGATAGTAATGAGTCGGCGGCAGATCCCGCTGAAGGGTCAGAGGCCTTAAAGTTGCTTTTAGAAGATACGTTAAATGGTAGTGTGTTGCACTAGTTGATTTATCTCTTTTTTAATAGCATTGGCTTTTTCTGTTCTCTATTACTCAACATTCAATCATTGTTTTCGTAAGCCATCTTTTTGCACAATAAAAGTACACCTTTTTCAAGCATATTTCAAAGTGATTTCATTGTATTCACTTATAATGAGTTGAAAAGGGGGTGCGCTATGAGTAGATATTTCAAAGTTTTTGAAAAGCTGATCAGTGCAGTTGTGGATATCATGTTAGCCATTTTAGTCGTGTTGGTATTGGTTGTTATGGCAGAAGCAATCTATAAAATCATCACTTATGTTATTCCTTTGACAAAAGTCAGTGATCTTTCCTTTTTGATTGAAGAGATTGCTACGCTATTTATCTTACTTGAAATTATTTTGATGTTACTACGGTATGTCAAAGAAGGGCATCATATTCCTGTCCGTTATTTGATTCTAATCAGTATCACAGCGATCTTGCGGGAGCTATTGTTGGCTCAAGGGAAAGGATTAGAGACCCTATTTTTGGCGCTAGCAATCTTAGTATTGATTTTTGTTTTACAGGCATTGGAGAAGCTGAAAGCTTTCCATAGCTCCAAAGATATCTGAAAATATCCTATAAAGTAATGCGAGAAACAAAATAATCCTATCAGTGAACTGAATGAATCAGTTCTTGATAGGATTATTTTTTTCAAGTAAACGAGTGCTCTCTATTTGCAGTTGCTTACCAATATCCGTTTGCCGAACCGTGATTCGTTTTGTTTGGCGAACCACGATTTTCTTCTGAGTCAAAATATCTTTTCTTTCTTTGATGGCTGTTTGGCGATCGGTGAATGGCTGGTGAGCCGCAAGTGTCATTCCAAAAGAATTGTATAATAATGTGTAGCCTGCGATACCAGTGACTTCCTGATAGGAACGAGAGAGGCCTCCGTCAATCACCAACAAACGTCCATTGGCTTTGATGGGCGTTTCGCCTTTTTTCACTTTTACTGGTGTGTGACCATTAATGATGTGCCCAGTAGGCTCTAAGCCAAACTCCGCTAACAGTCCACAGCAAAATTCTTCCTCTTCCCTTAGTGTATAGTAGGCATTTTTTTCTTCAGTATGTGTGTGTTTATTACTGATGAAATAACGCTCGAAAGTTTTCATGGTTTTTTTACCAAAAAGGGACGATCCTTCTCCGCACCAGAGATACCAGAGAACGTCTGTTGCCAGATCACTGGTACACGTGGGTTCTGCTAGGCTTTGCTTCAAACATTCTTGATAGAAATCCATCAATGCTTTGCCTTGATAAGAAGTTTCTCCAAAGGTGACTGAAAGCAAGCGTCCATCAGGATAGCAAGGGATACAGCCATGGAAAAGCAGATTTTTATTATAGATTTGGTAGAGCGTCCCTTTCTCTACTAGAAAATGGACATGGGAGGCCAATCTTTCGGACGCTCGGAATTGTTCGAGGAGATCTTCCAGTATGTCTTGTTCTTCAACAGTCAAACGATAGGGATCTTTTGGATCAACCAGCTGAAAACACGGATTAATCAGAGGTTCTAGCCGATCCTCTAACTGGAGATACAAATCCTTTGTGATTTTTTCCAATAACAAACGATCCGCTAATTGAAATTCGGGGCGTCGTTTGATTACAGCGGCCTCTACCTTGAATTGAATGATCGCAAAAGCTTGTTGGAGAACCATGGCATCATAATTTTCCTCTTCAGAAAGTGCATCCACGGTTTTCTTAGGATAAAATCCCTCATTTTTTTGATACTGGTTACGGCTAAATGCAATGGCTTTAGATAGGTCAATGCCATATCCTTCCCGCAATAAAGCCAAATTCCCATAACGGGCAGCGATCCGTATCGTGCTTGCCAGACACGGCAACGAACCGCAATAACTGCCAATCCATAAAATATCATGGTTTCCTAATTGGATATCCAGGGATGGAAGGGCCATGAGCCGATCGATGATTTTATCAGGCGCGGGTCCCCGGTCATAAATATCCCCAACGACATGTAAGTGATCAACGACAAACCGCTGAATCAAAAACGCGAGCTGTTCACAAAATTGGGAAGCTAAAGATAAGTCAATGATTTTGTCAAAAATCGCTTTGTAATAGGCTTCTTTATTAAAGTCGGAGTCGTACTGATACAGCAACTCTTCTAAAATATAAGCAAATTGCTTTGGCAAAGCTTTTCTAACTTTGGAGCGTGTATATTTGCTGGAGGTAAACCGAGTGACTTTGACCAGTTGGGTCATTAATTCGATCCATTCTTCATGGTGATACTCTTTTTCTTGCAAGATTTCTTTTGGATAATAAATCAGAAAGCAGAGTTCGGTTTTCTCAGCAGCGGTCAATGTATGCTGGAACAAAGTGTCAACTTTTTCCCGAATACTTCCTGAACCATTCCGCAAGATATGGTCAAAAGCTTCATATTCACCATGTAGGTCACTGACAAAATGCTCCGTTGCTTTAGGCAATTGTTGGATCGCTTCTAAATTGATGATTTCAATGAAATCATTAAGTTTTTCTTCATTGGGCATAGGCATTGTTTTTAAAAAATTCTTCGATCAACATCGAGCTTTCTTCGATGGATCGCTTGCTGACATCGATTACATTTATTCCCAGTTTTTGAAACAGTCCCTCTGCATAGGCCAACTCATCATCGATCCGACTCGGTTCTGTGTAATTCGTGGTTTCTTTCAATCCTAGTGATGCCAAACGGGAACGACGTATTTCTACGAGCGAATCAGAATTTGTTGTGAGTCCAATCATTTTTTTTGGATCAATTTGCTCGATTTCTTTTGGCAAAACGACTTCTGGAATCAAAGGCAAGTTAGCAACTTTATAGCCGCGATTAGCCATATATAGACTTAATGGCGTTTTTGAAGTCCGAGAAACGCCAAGCAAGACAATGTCTGCATCAAGAAAACCACGAGGATCTTTGCCGTCATCATACTTGACTGCAAACTCCATTGCAGCAACACGACTGAAGTATTCTTGATTTAAACGATGGATCGCTCCCGGCTCTTGAACTGCTTGCAAGCCAACGGTTGCTTCGATGACTGAAATCAAAGGGGTCATAAAATCAATGTGTTGCAGGCCAGTGCGTCTAGCAAAGGCTTCTACAAATGCCACCAGTTCCTTGTTAACAAGGGTAGTAACCACAATTGATTTGTCTTGTAAAGCATCTTGTAAGATTTCCAACAGACTCTCTTCGTCGTTGGTAAAAGGATAAAGATGAATATCGGATAAATCAACCGTAGGAAATTGTGCGGAAACGGCACTGATCAATTTTTGTGCTGTTTCACCAACGGAATCTGAGATCAAATATAATCGAACATTTTTCATTTTTTACGCTCCTCAAAATTGATTGTTTTCAATAGCATTACCTGCTTGGATATAGTAGTTCATAATTTTTGATTTCGTTATTTTACCAATGACTTTTTTAGGATTTTCGGCATCAACAACAGGTAGTGTGTCTATTTCATGTCGTGATAATAAGGTCCCTGCGGTCAAAATGGTTTGATCGGGAGTAATTGTTACGATATTTGGCATTCGTGTCATGATCATTGCTACTGGCGTTTTTTCTGCTGCTGAATTGCTGATGGCAAACCGCAAAAGGTCTTTTCGTGATAGAACACCGATCAATTCTTCCTCCGCATTTTTCACGTAAAGAGATCCAACATCATACATAAATAGCGTTGTAACGGCATCGTATACCGAAACAGTTTGTTCGATCATTAACGGGGGAATCATGATTTCTGCTACTTTGGCGTGGTATAACTTATCAAAAAGTAATGGTTCTACAGTTTGACCGGTATAAAAATAGCCAACCTTGGGGCGGGCATCTAATAATCCGGTCATGGTCAGGATAGAAAGATCGTTCCGTAAGGTTGCACGGCTAAATCCTAATTTTTTGGCGATGGTCTCACCACTGATCGGTTGGTGGTCTTTTACGATTTCAATAATCTTAATTTGCCTTTTTGTTAATTCCAATGTGTCACCTTCTTTATTTAAATGTGATATGCTATTTATTAT
>NZ_JALAHI010000133.1 GCF_022711995.1 Enterococcus sp. | reverse complement strand
GAATTTTAGGGATATTCTTGAACAAGGTTTTGGAAGCATTCAAAACAGCATAGCTCTAAAACTCATATATGTCCAAAAGGCTATTTAACTGTGTTTTGGAAGCATTCAAAACAGCATAGCTCTAAAACCTCGTAGAAAAATTTTTCTTGAAAGATTTCGTAATCGCGCTACTCATCCATAGCAAGATTTCAGCTTTGAATGCTTCATAAATTCGAACTTTATTCATTTATCAAGGAACAATGTTAGAAGGATATCACTCACATACTTCTAAGAAATAATCTTCATCAAGAATGTATTGTTTCATTCCCTCAACTTTTCTTGGTTCTAAGTAGAGTGTATCTACTCCATATAGAGAAGCATACTGGTTCAGTTCAACGAGTTCCTCCTTTGTTAAATAAGAACAACTATTCACAAAGACTAGTAACCGTTTTTTGGTGAGATTTTTAAATACTTGAATGATCTCAATCATTTTTTCAAAAATCGTATCACTTTTTGTTTCAATCTTAATTCCTAGCGACTTGAATAATTCGATCATGGTAATTTCGTCACTCTCTAAATCTAACTCATATTCTAAAAGCTCGTAATTGATTAATTCACTTATCGTAGCTGAAAGTTTATCAATCATTGATTTTACTTCAGGCTTTTCATTGAGTTGTTGCTCCAAATCATTATAGATCAATTTTAACATAGACGGTGAATTCAACTCATAGCCCAAAATATCGGTGACTAGCATTAACTCAGCAGCTTTCAAGCTTTTCTGCTTTTTATCAAAGATACGCAATTCAGATTCTGAATCGTATCTATAGAAAAACTTTACTAAATTAGAAAAGACCATGGTATTTTCAATTGTCAAAATAGTTGCACATTCAATCTCAATTGGCTCATCTAATAGGTTAAAATTAATTTTCTGCATAATCTTCACCTAGAAAAACAATTCGTTCATCCGAATTGCCAACGCTTGTATCATAACTGCCGTTTAAATAAATCATTCGTGAAAATTGTTTTTCTGTCACTGTCAACAAAGTAATTAATCCTTTATTAGGATTATTTTGTTTGAGTCTAGCAGCCATTGCATTCGCTGCAGTTCCATTCAATAACAGTTTACTATAAACAGAGAACTGATGCATGATAAATCCTTCACTTAATAAAAATTTTCGAAACTTTCGATATGCTTTTCGCTCATCCGCTGTATCCGTCGGCATATCAAACATTAATATCATCCTCATATATCGATAACTCATACCTAAAATTCTGGAATCCTTTCTGTTTCTTCATTTAAAGCCTTGATAGTCTTCTTCGTGTAATCACTAATAATATTAGTTAAAAACATTTCTTTCTAATGATAAGTATATTTATTAGTAAATAAATCGAATAGTGCTCGCTTCATGACTTTAAACTCTGACTTTCTATTTTCAAAAATAATGCGATCAACCAAGGGACGGAACGGTTCCATTAAATCACTTGCCAGATTAAAATCATTGAATTGATTTGCATGTTTCAACCCGAATTGAGTCATACAGCCGCTTTTTACGATTTCCCTTGCAAAAATACTCATCAGCAAAGTATAGCCATAATTCAAGCCTGCATTGATGTCATTATCAAAATCTCGCGAAAAACTATTTCCAAAAAGCGTGTTAAAATAAATTCTTGCTGCATGCCCTTCACGATTGGAAGGATCGAAAATCTCTAATTCATTGTGTAGATTGCTTATGGCCTCTGCTTTTTGTTGGAAATTCAACTCTAAGAGATACTTCTGTTGGTTGAGGATTTTTTGTGAGATAATCTCTGTCCAAACAATACTTTTCCGTTTAAAGGACCAATTGATTTGGCGGCTTAGTTGTAGACTACTGTCGTGTCGTCCGTAAAATGGCAGCAACTTGCCAATGGGGAGACGCTTATCATCACAAAAAAGAATCAAAATGTTTTCGTCTACCAACCGCTTGATCAGCATCGTCGTAATCAAAATATCTGTTGTCTCTAATAAAAGGACATCTATTTCAGAAAGATGAATCATTTCATTTTGACTGGAGCTTTTATACACTAGATGATTATTTTTGTATGTTAGTTTTGAGTGACTATTCACTACGATTGTTCGCCAGCCCATTTAATCACTCAACTTCCAATGTGTTTCATACAATCCTGTAATTGACTGATTTATCACTGTTCCCTGTAACAGCTCTTTGATGCTTGTATAGCGCTTGCGAGGAATCACTTCCCCAAAAAACGTAAAATCAGAGGGTGCACCCATTGCATTGAATTTCATTAGATTCAAAAAAGATTGCGCAACAACTTTAACATCAGCTTCGTGATTTTTTTCAAAGAGCAGCTTCAATTTTTGCATATTTTTTTCGGCAAGGATAAATGTATCTGCAAATTCAGTTACTTTTTCAAATAATTCATCAAACTCGCTACGGTGATCAATCAAATAGGTATAGCTGATTTCGTCGAGTTCATCGCAATGTTTCGCATGATACAGGAGGGTCACCAAATGCTGCGGAAGAATCATTTGATTCCCTTTCTGTGCTTCTGAAGCACTGGAGATCATTCTTCTACGACCGTTTTCCAACTCATAAAGTGTATATTTTGGTAATTTGACTGCCACTTTTGGGTTAGAAAAGCCTTTATCTATTAGAAACTGAATCTCATTTTCTTCGAATTTTTTTTGTTCCATAATTGTAATACCTAGGATTGTTTGGGCGATTTTTTTATTTTTTCCTTTTTCATGGGTTATCACAATAGTGTAAGCTATATTGGGACTATCAAACCCGCCATATTTTTGGGTGTCCCATCCTCTTTTTCGTTCAATCAACTTAGGCGAGTCGCTTTTAGGTTTAATCGACTCTTTTGAAAATCCACCTGCTTGAATCTCCGTCTTTTTCACAATATTCATTTGACGATAGTTCATCACTTTTTTTACAGTGGAAATATCCTTTTGTCCCCAAACTATTTCGCCATCTTCATTGATTTTAGGATCTTGATATCTAAAAAAATGCATCAGATTACTATAAAACTCTTTTTTGGCTGTTGCTTTGTTCTCTTGATAAAAATTGAACTTATGATAGTCTCCATATACAAATTCAGCTTCCAAGTTTGGGTATGCTTTTAATAATGCATTTGCCACCACACCATTCAAATAAGCATCATGTCCATGATGAAAGTCATTGATTTCTCGCACTTTATACAAATTAAAAATTTGTCGAAACTGGCTAGTTAAACTTGCTTTCAGTGTAATGATCCTCGTTGCTTGCTCTTCATTTTCTTGACTTGAAGGATTGAATTTTTGATGCAAAATTTGTGCCACATTCTTTGTGATTTGACGGGTTTCAACTAGCTGTCGCTTAATAAAATGTGCTTTATCTTCGTCAGTTAGACCCCCACGCTCAATCTTAGTTAAATTGTCATATTTTCTTTGACTGATCAATTTTGCATTTTTCAGCTGATTCCAATAAGGCTTCATTCGGTTGACGATTTCATTACTAGGAACATCATTTGACTTATTGCGATTGGTGCTCGAACTTACCAAAACTAAATTGTCTATTGAATCATCTTTGATAAAGCTTTGAGGGATGATGTGGTCGATATCATACTTAGACAATTGACTGATATCCAGATCCATCCCTGTATACATATCTTTTCCGTTTTGAAGGTAATATAAAAACAAGCGATCCTTTTTCAAGTCAACTTGATCCAAAGGATGTACTAACAGAATATTGTCTTTCATTTCTTTGAGAGATTCTTCCAATACTCTTCTTCGTTCTTTCGATTTGTCTCTGCCTCTAGCTGTAGATTGGTTCTCTCTAGCCATTTCAACCACAATATCTTTTGGCGCATACCCCATGATATCAACAATTTCATCAACAATTTTTAAACTTTGTAAAATTCCCTTTTTGATTGCCGGGCTTCCAGCTAGCGTTTTAACGATTTCGTGTGTGCTTTCTTCTCCTTCAAAAGTTTTTTCTTTTGCAAGATATTCTTTAAAGGATAAAGAGTCATCATTGATTAATTGCATAAAATTCCTATTTTTGTTCTTAGGCATTGCATCATCTTTCATCAGATATTCTAAAATGGTTTTCTTTGACTGATTATCGCGAATTCCATGAATCAGCTTAGCTGACAACCTACCCCATCCTGTATAATGGCGGCGTTCTAAATTTTTAAGAACTTTTGGATCAAAGTGATCTGAATAATGACCTAATTGTTCATGGATCATCTTCCGGTCTTCAAAAACTGTTAAAATTTTGATGATTTCTTCAAACATTTTTTCATTGGCATGATCGTCTAACATTTCTTTTGATACCCCAATTTTTAATAAATCATGATAGGTACCAAAGCTCGCATTAAAGACTTTTTCAACTCCCGTTATCTGGGAGACCTCTATCATATATTGGTTTCTCAAAAATTCTTCTAAATCTTTTACTTTGACTTTGCGATTTTTTTTGAAGAGTTCATTGAAAATTTCTTGTTTTTCAATACTTGAAAAATTTTGTGTGATTCCACGATCATCGATATATGATACTTTTGTTAATTCATTATAAACAGTAAATTTCTCGTAAAGCATACTATGCTTTGGCAAAACTTTTTCTTGAGGAAGATACTGATCATAATTTGTCATTCTTTCAATAAAATCAGCGGCAGTTCTTCCTTCATCAACTTTATCGTTAAAATTCCAAGGTCGAATCGCCCCATCACTTTTTCTGCTTATCCATGCAAATCGACTTGCGCCTTGAGATAAAGGCCCTACATAATAGGGAATCCGAAAAGTAAGCAACTGCTCAATTTTTTCCTTATTCTCAATTAAAAAAGGATAGTGCTTGCCTTGTTTTCCAATGATGGCTTTTAGTTCCTCTAGATGAACTTGATGAGGGATCACACCATTATCAAATGTTCGCTGTTTCCTCAAAAAATCTTCTTTATCGATTTTGTCTAAGAAATATGCTGCGCCTTCCACTTTTTCTAAGTGTTTCTTTAGATACTTATAAAAATCTTCTTGCTTCACTCCATTGTCAATATAGCCAGCATAACCATTCTTAGTTTCATCACTAAAAATTTCAAAATACTTTTCCGGGAGGTTTTCGCGAATGAATCGCTTGAATTTTTTTAAGTCCTCTTGATGTTCTTGATAGCGATGAACCATACTGGCAGACAATTTCGCTTTCGAAGTTGGATCCTTAATGGTTAGAATTCCCGAAAGTTCAATAGCATTATAAACACCTTTCGCTGCTATGAACAATTCCGCATAATCGTCTCCAATCATACCAAGTAGTTCTTCCAGTTTTTCTTCATAATCTTCTTTTGAAAATTGTAATTTGAAGTCTTCGACTAATCCAAATGTTTTTTTGAAATTCCCTTGATTACCAACGATCAATTTCAAAAATTGCATGAAATCACCCGTAGATTTTTCCAAAGGGAACGTTTTCAAAATTGCTTCTGCTTTTTTTTGACGCGAGAGTTTTGCTTGAAGCAGCTCGCCAATTTCAATGGTTTCAGAGATAGGATTGATCAAACTTCCATCGCTCTGGAGAGAAAATGTGCGATTATAAGCCTGCAAAAATCGTTGGAAATTTTCACTGACAGAGGTATTTTCAACATCCAGCGTTCCTTCAATCAAAAAATTTCCGCGATATTTAATGATGTGAGCGATCGCTAAATAAACCAATCGTAAATCACTTTGTTCGTGAGAATCAGCTAATTTTTTTCTTAAATGATAGATAGTGGGAAAAGCGTCATGATAAGCAATTTCTTCCTGAATCGTCCCAAATATCGGATGGCGTTCATTCTTTTTATCCTCTGGTACAAAAAAACTTTCTTCTAAACGATGAAAAAACTGGGCATCCAGTTGCATCATTTCTTCAGCAAACAGTTCTTGAAGATACTTGATTCGATTATGACGTCTTGTGTATCTACGTCTTGCTGTTCGTTTCATTCTTGTCGCTTCAGCTGTTTCACCTGCATCAAAAAGGCGAACTCCCCAAAAATTCTTTTTGACTTTTTTCTTCTGACCATTTCCTTTGATTCTCATGTTTTTTTTAACTAGCTCGTAGTTTTCATAATGCACTGCATATCCCACTGAAGCCGTGCCAATATCTAGTCCAATGGTGTATTCTTTTTTCATCTGTCCCCTCCAATAGTCCTTTCTTTCTTTTGATTCTTTTGCTATAATTATCTTGTTGGAAGTATTCAAAACAACATAGCAAGTTAAAATAAGGCTTAGTCCGTACTCAACTTTTTAAGTGGCGCTGTTTCGGCGCTTTTTTTGTGCTTTATAAAGTGTGTTTCTTCCCTCAGCATCTACTTAATAAAATAATATCAGATTTATTATTAAATAATAGAGTTATTAGAGATAAATTATGTTTTTACCGGAAATATTCAAGGGTACCAACTAATTTATCAGCCTTATTCATATTTTGTTTCCTATTGGTTGCTGTTCCTCGTTTTTTCAAAAAGACCACTACATAGTACAACAATTAGGAGACAGAGAAATCCTCTCGTCTCGTCACCCTTTCAACTTTAGACTAGACCTTTTACCTCATTCTCCAGCTCCTCTCTACACTGCTGAATAATCATGAACCCCTAATTGAAAAATCCAAACAATTGATCGTCTTATCTTCTTTTACTAAAATGAAAGCCACAAAGGATTGTAAAGATGGAAACAGTTGGTGTCTTTAATATCACTATTTCTAACAATCTGATATTGTTGGCAGAAAGAAATAATTTGTCCCTCTGGGATTCCTTTGGCGGCAAATTTGAGGAAAAAGAAGCAATCTATGATGGGCCAGAAGCACACGAGGAGACGGGTTATAATATAAGAAATACTCGGATCTTCTCTCAAATAAGAATTGATCCGAGCAACTAGCAAAGACACCCCGCTTAATTCCTAACTGCAGGATGAATCATTCGCTCCTTCATAAAAAAGAAGAGTGAAAAAAAGCTAGCGGTGATCCATGTACAAGGGACAAATTCAAATTTAATCACGGTGCTGCTTACTTTGAACTGATACAACGCTCCAGCCAAAATCAGTGTGATGCCTATCCCTGTAAACAGGGTTTTTAGCAGTAAAGCAGGTTTTAACAGTTTTGGCGGTCTGTTGCGAATATTAATCAAGACCGTAGCAAATCCATGAGTAAGGAATAGAATGATTAGAAAGCTGACCATCCCATAGGATAGCAAGCTTAGCTTAAATGCTTTACCGGTCTCTTCCACCAAAACGATACAGATTGGATGGATAAAATAGTAATAGTGTGATCGTTCCCGTAATTTTTTTAGATAGGGCCGCTGTTTGAGTTTTCTTGATAGCAGCCAAAGGAACAAGAAAAAACTCAACGGCACGAGCATCCATATAAAATTCATATCCAGTCTTCTGATGTGAAAAAGCCACAGGCCTTCCAATACAAACAAACTTCCAAAGAACCAAAGAAAACTTGTGCTGTGTTTTTCTATTCGGGATAATTTTTTCCGATTGTCATAGATGAAAAAGCCAATAAGCGTGAAGATCATGCCAAAGAACAGACCATTTCTAGTCGTAAATGTTAGCCTAATCACCAGATCAAAGAAATCTTTGAACCAGCCTGATGGTAAAAGACCATAGTAGGTTTCTAAACTTCCAAATAGATACAGAACTAGTGAGAGGCCAAACACGATTTGATATGAAAAACGTTTCAACAAATTGACGATAAAAACGACAGAAAGGATAAATGCTGAAATGTACCACAAATGATAATAGGTACCGATGTGGACGAATCCAACAAGTAAAGCTGCCGGAAATAACTCGATTGGTACGGGCTGATTTTGATAGATCCAATCTATCCCCATCGGAAGAAAAAGAATGCTCCAGAGGATGTACGATTTGAGCAATCTCATTAAATATTTTTTTAAATATTCTGGTCTTGTCTGCATCCCTTTACGAAGGAAAAAGGCACTGCTAACGAAAAAGAAAGGTACTGCAATACGACAGATAATATTCTTTATAAAAAAGTTGATCTCCGATTGAGGAATAAGGGGTTCACAATGAATCATAATAACCATGATAGAACCGGCATATTTCATTAGATCCACTGCTGGATAACTTGTTCTTTTTTCCATTCTATCCTCCATCAATCGGCATACATTTATTTTTTCAGCATAAATATATCACAGCAGAGAAAAAATGTTGTCAACCGTAAGTCTGAACTTCTCCATGGGTAAAAAAACAAAAAACTTTAAAACTCGTTACATCCTTCCATGAAGAATGACGCAAGTTTTAAAGCTTTTCCAATTGTTTACAACCATTCTTGCTTTACAACAAAAAAGGAGCCGCGAATCTCGCCAGCAAGTTTTGACCGTTGGCGAGCGAATTTAAATTTTCCTTCTAGCTCAGCCGGAACCGGCATCCCTTCTGACAGTTTGATACCTACGGCCCGTTTCGGCGGCTTGCCTTCACTGGTTGCTTGTTTTTCATAGAGTAAATTAAGGACCAACCCATTTTCATAATAGAACTCTGGCCAAAAAAGGGCGTCATCTTCGTAAAGGGCTACTTCAAGAATTGGGGATTCAAAGACCAGATCACGTTCTTCTTTTAAAACTCGGTTGATCAGCGCCACCAATTCTGGTTTTTCAGCAGCTGGGTAGGTGGTATACACGTGCTTGTATTTGTTCCAAAAGTACCGTGCTTCATTTGCCCGCAGACCTGCTAACTTTTCTGCTACTGGCGATGTTTCCAGTCCAACTGTTGCGACATGTTTAAAATCTACTTCGTAGGCCATTTTTATTCTCCTTACGTTATTGAAGTAAGCACTGAGAGGCGTGCTTTGCGACAGGCTTACTCTCCATTTGATGGGTTGATTATAACACTCTTCAGGAATTCTAAGTGATGCGCTTGCTTGAGAAATAGTTCTCAAAGGCCAATGGTCTATCGATCAGTGATGGCTAGGAGCTAGTGGTCATTGTTTGTCGGATCAAAGGATGCATGCTATGCTTGCTATACAGACCCTTTGATTCAGCCAGCTTAAACTAGCTTAGGTTGGCACAAAGCAAACTTTCTTTCGCCTTTTCAACTTTGTGGAAGAAAAAATACAGGTAGAAGTGCTTTGACAAAAGCAGCCAGATCAGAAGTTCTTGTCAGATGGCAACGAAAGCCGACTGAAAGACAGCAGGAATCCCTCTATCCTTTAGTTATTTTCTTCGTTGGTAGGCTTAAGTCATTGCCCTTTCAAAAAGGAGAATTACTATGAAGGTTTTATTTATTGGTGCATTTGGTAAAGTTGGTCAGCATTTTGCCGATCAGCTGAAAGATCATCCGCAAATCAAAGAAAAAGCCTTGATTCGCAATCCAGAACAAGTTCCTTTCTTTGAAGCAAGGGGAATCGAGACGGTGCTACTGGATTTGGCTTCCAGTTCGATTGAAACGATCGCAGAAGCTGCGAAGGATGTGGATACAATAATCTTCAGCGCAGGTGCTGGCGGTAAAGGATTAGAAAAAACAATAGCCGTCGATTTAGATGGCGCCGTCAAAGCTATGGAAGCGGCGAAGCAAGCTGGCGTCAAACGCTTCGTCATGGTCAGCACTTTCAGAAATGATCGGGAAGAACTGTTGAAGCAAAACAGTTTGCAGCCTTATACGATCGCCAAATATTATGCAGATGAATGGCTGAGAACTCGCACAAACTTGGATTGGACCATCCTCCATCCCGGTGGTTTGACAGACGATCAAGGAACAGGCACCGTCAAAGCCGGCAAGCGCAACGAGTTTGGCTCAATTCCCCGGGAAGATGTTGCTGCCACATTGATCGCTGTATTGGAAAATGACCACAGCATTGGTAAAGAATTTGAAGTCATCGCTGGAGACACACCGATCTCTGAAGCGATTGCAACTCTTTAAATTCGGTTGTTTCCTTACTTACTACCGAAGGGATGTCTGCCTGAATGAGTCTTTTCGACAATTCTGGCAGGCATCCCTTTGTTTGGCTGGTATGGTTGGCCAGCGTTTTTTATGTTTAACGATGCCAAAGCAGACATTGATTCCCTTATCCCAAAAAAGGATTAGCTGCTGTTTTTCTCACTTTTTTTGTTCCAAGTATTTTTGAAAAATTTCTTTGACCTTCTCATTTTGGAACTGAATCTCCGGATTGCTGGCAATGACTGTCAAATGATCTTCCGTGAGATTAAATCCGATTGTTTGATGCCACTCTTTATAACAACTGACAATCGATAGGATATCCTTTTTGGTGATCTGCGGTTCTTCCATGATCGCTTTTTCCAGCGCCAATAGCTCGGCACTTCTTTCCTCCATATCCTCTAAGAGTAAGATATTCTCTATAGAAACCTCGGGCCAGTCATACTTATCCAAGTATTTCTTTAACTCAATGATTTCTGCATGCAGAGTATTGATTTGTTTATAAAGTAGACTTAAACGAATATTCACCAGTATCGGTTTTACATAAAACGAATTATTCAAAATCAGTTTGACATAAGACAGTTTATACCCCAATGATTTCAAAAAGAAGATGTCATTGATTCGCTCTAGGACAGGTTCTCTACTATAATGGCGAATACCGCCGATTCTTGTAGCTTTTTCGATCAAGCCAATTTCCTCATAGTAACGAATGGTTCTCGTAGTTATTTTGAAAATTTTGGTTAGTTCCGTTATAGATATGATGACCGCCACCTCCATCTACAGACTACTCTTACAATCATGGACAAAAGAACAGGAATGACTCCTCTATTCTTTTTGCACCTAGCACTGGACTCTTTGTTCTCCTTACTTCTTTTTCCGATTTTTTCTTTTATTAGTGAATACTATAATGAATGACACGCTAAAAATCAAACCGATACCAAGAACCACGAGATAATGGGCGGGGGTCTCTCCTGTTTTTGGAAGTCTGCGCTGGGAAGAGCTCGTTGCTGGAACTTGTTTGGTGCCCTCTTTGTCATGTGTGACTTGTGTTCTGCTGGTTGTTGGTTGGACAATGGTTGGCGGATCCGCTACGGTCACGGTTTGTTGGTCATCATTGATATCTTGATGTTTGGCGACTTCATTGCCTTCTTGTGTCAGTGTTTCAAAGACCACGAGTTGTTTGCCTGCCAATGTTGTGGCGTCGAGGGTAAAGCTGACGGTTTCTTCACCTGTGGCTTGACTTGGTGTGAAGGCTTTCGTTGCTTGCACCTCTTTGCCAGCAATAAGCAATGGCTTGCCGCTGGCTTTATCCATTAAAAGTCCGCTTAATTGATAGTTTTTGCCGGGAATCAAATGGTCATACCTGACTTGATCTTTGATCTCAACCTTTTCTGCAGAAATCTGTTTGGTGCCATCTTTGCCATTGGTAGCTTCGGTTTTGATAGTTGGTGATTCGACTGGTGTTGGTGGTTTGTCTACGCTCACCGTCTGTTTGTCATCATTAATATCTTGATGCTTGGCGACTTCATTGCCTTCTTGTGTCAGTGTTTCAAAAACGACGAGTTGTTTGCCTGCCAACGTTGTGGCATCAAGTGTAAAAGTGACGGTTTCTTCACCTGTGGCTTGAGTTGGTGTGAAAGCTTTCGTTGCCTGCACTTCTTTGCCGGCAATAAGCAGTGGCTTGCCAGAGGCTTGATCCATTAAAAGTCCGCTTAATTGATACTCTTTACCCGGGATCAAATGTTGATAGCTGATTTGATCCTTGATCGTGGTCTTTTCTGCGGGAATTTCCTTTGTACCCTTTGCCCCATTGGTGGCTTGCGTTTGGATGGCAGGTACTTCAACAGGCAGCACTGGTTTTTCCAGCGTTGCTTGTACCTGTGCTGAATAACGTTTATCACTCGTAAGTTGAAACGCCTGCTGGGAGGCCATGTGTTGTCTTGAGGCTTGTTCGGGCGCCAAATATCCCGCTAATTGTAGTGTGCCTGTCAGTTTTCCTGTTAGTGTAAGAGTAAATGCAATGTTCTTTTGGGCTTGATCCACTACGTCTGCAGGCAAACGGATTTCTACTGTCTTGTCTTTGAGCCGATAGTCGACTTTGGCTTGCGCTTCTGGGTCATTACTCGTAATCGCCACTTGTGATTCTGAGAGGGTAGCAGCCTCTGTGTTGAGTGCATAAGTTGCGGTATAGTAATCTTTGTCTTTTTGCATGTTTTGATGCTCTGGTGTGAGTGTAAAAGAAAAATTATTGATCTGTTCCATGGGATCTGGCAGACTCTTGGCATAGTCGATCAGCTTTTCTACAACTGGATCAACCATTAAATCGTCTTGCTCTCCAGCAACCACATAAAAAATGGCACATTGGGTTGCTGCGTACTGGGCATCTTCATCTAAAGAAGAAATATACTCTTTTTGATTTTGATAATTCAAAATTAAGTTAGCAACTGTTTTATTCTCTAAGCGGCTCTTTACTGTCAAATAGCTGCCATTAGAGGGATAGTCTTTTTTGGGTTCTATACAAAATACAGCTTCTCCAGTGCTGGCATTTTTCACCAATGACATTTTATTTTCTTCAGAATAATCTGCCCAGTTCTTAAGATTTACATCCATGTCGTCCAAAGGCTTCACCTTTTGCACTTGAATTTGTTCTCCAACATCTGCTAAAACCGTACGTCCCAATGTCATGACTCCGCTGGCAATCAAGAACACCGTGAACAAAATACGAACAATTTTATACCTGTTTTTCATCCTGCACTCTCCTATTCTGTTGGTTTAGTTTTTTAGACTCCTTTCTTCATTTTTATACCTAAACAATACCCTATTACGTTACGTCACATGCAAGACTAACTTTCTGACAAGTGCCTAAAACCTTCTTGACTGGTTCTAAGCTATACAAAAAACATACTAAGATTAGAGGGTAGAATCAGCCGTCACTGACTCTACCCTCTAATCTTAGTATGTTTTCTTAGTATTTAAACGATAGTGGTAAACAACATTCGTCTTGTGAAATCATCTTGATTTACACCATTTGTCTTGCTGTTTCTTTAAGAAACAACTTGAAAGCAGGCTTCTCTTAATTCAACATTTCCCCTAAATGATTTTCTTTGGCTTTCTTCACGATTTCTGCCGCAACTACCACATCTAGCACTGCAGAGCCGACTGTTTTGAAGATCGTGATTTGCTCTTCACTGGTCCGGCCGACCAATTCCCCATTGATCAGTTGTCCTAGTTCCCCTTGATAGCTGTCTCTTTGAACATACCCATCTTGCAGCGGTGAAATGAAGTCCCCGGCTTCTTTTAGAACACCGTCCATGGTATCAAAGATAACCACATCCGCGGCTTTGATGATTTCTCGTGGAATTTCACACATTTCCGGTGTGTAAGCACCCACTCCATTGATGTGTGCACCTTTTTTGACCCATTCAGCAGAGAATGTTGCACGTTTTGAAGTGGTCACACTTGTAATGATATCTGCTCCTTCAACGCATTCTTGACTGGTTTTTGTTGGGCGCATCGTTACAGAAAATTGTTGCATCATTTCTTCAGCAAATTGGCTGGCACGGTCAAAATCAATATCAAAAATCCGAACTTCTTCTAATTTACGAACCGTCAACATCGCTTCTAATTGCGACTGTGCTTGTCCGCCGGTTCCGATCAATGCGCCGATTTTAGCATCTTCTCTTGCAAGAAGTTCTGTTGCTGCTCCTTGAACAGCGCCTGTTCTCAATTGTGTCAAATAGGTACCATCCAAACAAGCGGATACCATACCCGTTTCTGGATCAAGGACGATCATCGTGGCTGGTACACTTGGTAAGTTTTTCTTGATGTTTTCAGGATACACGGAAACGATTTTGACACCTAACGCACCTTCGCCACCTTCTACATAAGCTGGCATATATAAGCTTTGTCCGTTGCTTTTTGGCACATCGATATTGGTGCGAAGAGGCACACTTGCCTTTCCTGCTGAATACAATGACAATGCTTTTTTGTCTGCATCGATGGCTTCTCTCATTGAGAAACTTTTGATAATATCTTCTTTTTTAAGAAATAACATTTGAATCGCTCCTTAATTAGCTGCTGAAACTTTTTTTAATTGACTACCCAACATTGTGTATGCACTGTATAGTAAGACCAAAATTACGATCCATTTCAAGACATAGGTATCTAAAGATTTGACTAGGAATACAGCGACCAACACCCCTAACACACCAAATATCGAAGTGAAGAGTGTGATTTTTCTGCTATATTCATCAAATTTAATGAATTGAACACTGCCGATCGGTACTGAGAAGGTACAAGCACCCATCATAATAGGAAAGGCTGCAACTGGATTCAAGCCTAGCAAGTAGACAGTTACCATTGTTAATGCATAAGAACCAATACCGATATTGTTCAATGCACCATAGACAAAGAGTAAAAATCCTGCCAAGATCAATTTTCCGCCATACAATTCACTGGCTGTTCCGTTTGATGGAATCCAGTTCATTTGTCCTGCAAAAATCAACAATGCGGCAATGACTAATCCAACCCCAACGAATAATTTAATGGTCCGTTCTGGCAATTTCACGACAAATCTTGGGCCTAAGTATGCACCAATAATTTGGCAGATGATACAAACTGCTAATGTCTTGATCCCTACATTGATGGCAGTGATATAAGACAATGCCATGACGGCTACCGGTACGACACATTGAGTATTCAACGTTCCGGGTAGTTTTTTCATGCTGACCCACTTCAACTTCGGATAAAGGACAGTTCCGATGGCAAAGTCGGAAACGCCAAATGTTGAAAGAAAGAAGGTGATAAATGACGTGAAGGGCAACAGACGCATATCCCCTGGCTCTTCTTTGAAATTTTGTTTGTTTTTGAAAAGGTCTCTTAGAAAGTAAATAATAAAATATAGATTGATTGCGACAATTAGTGCCAGCAAAATATTCCGAATCATAAAAATTTCCTCCTACTAGTAAATCTTTCTGATTCCCTCAAAGTCCTCACCATATTTTGCTTTAAGTTCTTCAGAAGATTCTGCAATCACTTTTAGTGTATATGCATCATGTTTGACATATTCTTTTGCTAGATTGACCATGGCGTGGTTTTTTGTCCAAGTGACATCGGTTGATTGCAGTTCTTCGTTAATGGTGCCAAACACGACTTCTTGCTCATCGGCGACGATGTTGATCCATCTTGCCCCAAAGTCAGCGAGTTTGTCTGTTTCAAAACCATGAATGTAATACTTTTCTAAGGGAAGATCATATTCATGGGTAGAACTGAATAAAATCAGTACAAACTTATCGACTCTTTTTTCAGCCTGCTGCAACGCCTTTAGCAGTGAATCCGTGAGATTCTCATGCCAAACTTGGATGAGCAAACTTTCTTTTGCGTTTTTCACCAAATGCTCTGCTTTATCCAGAACATACTCGATGCCATCAACTTTCCACAGCATTTCTTCTTCATCTTTTTCTTTGATCATCCCTAGATTTTGGGTAAGAAAAG
>NZ_JALAHI010000132.1 GCF_022711995.1 Enterococcus sp. | reverse complement strand
CTACTAGTCGTTCATCATTCATACCAAAATATTGATTCAATGGTTTTTGTTTTCCTGATAGCAGTTGATCAATCGTCACAAATTCGTAACCTTCATTTTTTAGCATAGTAATTATCGCTACAGGCGGCTACATTGCGTATACTTTAAAACAACAAGAAGCAGAAGCACAAGCCAAGTATGAAACTGCCTCAAAAAAAATGATCGCCTCGATTCAGAAAGAGCAAGATCAAAGTGGATTTTCTACAAAAATTGATACTATAAATGACGGAGAAAATAAGTGCCTTGTTTACCGTCCAGTTGATGAAAGTGCTATTCCTATAAAAAACGCAAATCAGCTATTAACTGAAGTCGCAAAAAAGCAACAAAAAAAACATCGTGAAAAAGAAGTACTCACTGTTGCAAGAATAAAAGCAATAGCTATTTCTTCTAAAATCAGTCAGTACAAAATTGAAGCTGATAGTTTCATCTGGAACCGCAGTAAAGAAGAATTCAGCAAACCAGATAGTCTCTCAAAGAAAGCTATTTATGTCTCCGAAAAAACCGGTAAAGAAATTACTAACAAAGACTTGATTCCAGATGAAGGGAGTCTCTTAGGAATTCAGCAGGTGATTCAGCAATCTATACTCGATAACGCTAAAGAGCCAGAAAAAATCATTGATTCTGTTTTAACAATGGACCGAATCTCTTACGACAGTAAAATGACGTATACACCTGATGATTTGACGATCGATTTACCAAAAAATTCAACTGGAACTACTAAAATTACTCTTAAATACAAAGATATTGCTCCATATATTGATACAGAACTGGTTTCGCCAGAAAGCATAAAAGATGCATTACCAACATTGGACGAAAACAAGAAATACGTTGCTCTTACCTTTGACGATGGTCCAAATAACAGCTCAACACTTGATTTGTTAAATATTCTAAAAGCTAATAATGTCAAAGCTACTTTTTTCATGTTAGGACAGATGGTGGATCAAAATCCTGATGCTGCAAAACGAGTATATGAAGAGGGTCACGAGGTTGCAAGCCACTCCTATTCTCATCCTCAATTGCCTACACTTACTACAGATGAATTAAAAAGCGAGATAAATAAAACAAATAAAGCAATTTTTAAAGCAACAGGCGTTTTACCCCGTAACATCCGCCCACCTTATGGCGCCATTGATAAAAAAAGTGCTGAAACAATTGGTATGCCAATTATTCAATGGAATATTGACTCTCAGGATTGGAAATCAAAAAATCCTGGAGCAATCAATAATGTCGTCAAACAAAATGTTTTTAATGGGGCAATCATTTTGATTCATGATATCCACCCTGAATCGGTAAAAGCTGTTCCTGGATTAATCACTATGCTAAAAAATGAAGGTTACGAATTTGTGACGATTGATCAACTGCTATCAGGAAAACAAAAACCATTGAATCAATATTTTGGTATGAATGATGAACGACTAGTAGAATAAAAAGAAAGCGAACGGAAATCCGTTCGCTTTCTTTTTATTCATACACATTTGTAGTGAATATTTGAATAAGTAAATCAGCAACTGCTTTTGGCTGCATCTCAGAAAAATCTTTTAGCCAGCGTTCAATCAACCCGATCGAGCCACATACAAAATAGCTCAAACACAACTCTAATTCTTCTCTTGTCGCATCTTCAAAATAAATAGTAAAGCGTTTAAACGTTTCCGGTCTGATTTTTTCTAATAATAAATCTAGCAGATGACTGTTATTAAGCAGAATCAAATGACTTACACTGGGGTTTTCTTGCAGTATAAGCAATAATTTTTCCAGCCACAGATCTAATGGGAGATTTTCTTGTTGCAAATTATCTGCAATCTGATCAACGATTTCTTTCTCAATTTCCTCTAAAAGATCTACAGTATCTTTGTAATACTTATAAAAAGTTCCACGATTGATATCAGCACGCCGGGCAATCTCTGTAATTGTGATTTTTTCAAATTCTTTTTCTATCAAAATCTCTTGAAATGCTTTCCGAATCACTTTTTTTGTATATTGTGTTCGGCGATTTCCAACTATTCCTACCATAACTCCAACCCTTTCTATACAAAAATAGCTTAAATGTTTATTTAATAACAGATGAATAAGATTTGAGGATTGCCCCTTTTTTCCTTTCTTAGTATACTAACGCTATGTGATTAAATCAACAGGTGTTCAAAAAATGGAGGCGTTATATGAGTTTTGTAGAAGTTAAAAATACGTATAAAAGATATAAGATGGGCGAAACTACGATTACTGCTAATGAAGACCTGTCCTTTTCAATTGAAGAAGGGGAACTAGTTGTTATTTTAGGTCCAAGCGGAGCTGGAAAATCGACTATTCTAAATATTTTAGGTGGGATGGATTCACCTGATGAAGGTCAAATTATTATCGATAATATTGATATTGCACAATTTTCAGATAAACAACTTACAGAATATCGTCGCAAAGATGTGGGTTTTGTTTTTCAATTTTATAATTTAGTTCCAAACCTAACAGCAAAAGAAAATATCGAGTTAGCAACAGAGATATCACCGAACGCACTTGACCCAGCTGCTGTGCTTAAGCAAGTAGGATTAGAAAATAGATCCCATAATTTTCCTTCTCAATTATCAGGTGGCGAACAGCAACGAGTGTCAATTGCCCGAGCGCTAGCAAAAAATCCAAAATTACTGCTTTGTGACGAACCAACAGGGGCATTAGATTTTGAAACCGGTAAACAAGTATTGAAGTTATTGCAAAGCGCAAGCCGTCAAGATGGAAATACTGTTTTAATCATTACGCACAACAGTGCCATTGCTCCCATTGCTGATCGTGTGATTCATATTAATGATGCTACCGTACGTTCTGTTGAAATCAATGAATCCCCTATTTCAATTGATGAGATCGTTTGGTAGGAGGAAGCAAATGAAAAACAAGACATATTTAAAAGCAAGCTTACGAGAAATCAAACAATCCAAAGGAAGATTTATTGCTATTGTTTTAATCATCTTTCTAGGTACTTTCTTGTATGTAGGTGTCAAAGCAACTGGACCTATCTTGAATCATTCTGCAAGTACTTACGTTGATGAACATAACTTATCTGATATGCAAGTAACATCAACTCTCGGTATTACTGATAGAGATATTGAAGTCGCTAGAGACCAAGGGATTCATGTAGAATCAGCTTACCAATTTTATTATGTAGCAAAAGCAAATGAAGTTGTCCAAATCAATTCTTACAACAAGAGCCAAAAACAAAATGCATTAATCCTTGAAGAAGGCCGTTTGCCACAAAGTAGCGATGAAATTGTCTTAGATACACAAGCGAAAGAATATGGCTATCAGTTAAACGATACCTATAGTATCGATTCGCAGGATACTATAAAAGATAAAAACTTCAAAATCGTTGGTTTTGCCGACTCTCCCCTATTTATCAGTAAAGCTGAACGAGGCTATGCGAATGTTGGCAGTGGTACAGTAACATACTTTGCTTACCTTCCCGAAAATCAATTTCTGGGTGATGTCCAATCAGTGCTCTACCTGTCTTTTGATAATGTGAAAGATTTAGAAACTTACTCTGATTCCTATCAAGAAAAAATGGAGAAGAATCAAGAAAAAGTAGAAACGCTTTTTGCTGATCGTCCACAAGAACGTGTAGCAGAAATCAAACATGACGCAATGGAAGAATTGAAACCTGCTAAGGAAAAAATTGAAACTGGAAAAGCGCAGCTATTAGATGCACAAACGGAATTAGATGCTGCTAAAGCTCAGATTGAACAACAAAAAAGTGCAGTCCTTCTATTACCGTCTCAACAACAAGCAGGTGCTATTGGACAGTTAGACACTGCAGAATCAGCATTGACTAAACAACAAAATCAAATAAATGAAGAAAAAGAGAAGTTAGCTGATGCAGAAGCTACATTACAGAAAAAAGAAAAAGAAATAAGCGGAATGGAAGAACCTACTTATTTATTTAATCTAAGAAAAGATAACCCTGGGTTTCAAGAATACGGCGGTTTATCCGATCGTATAGCGGCAATTGCAAATGTCTTTCCTGTTTTCTTCTTTTTTATTGCGGCTTTAATAACTTTTACCACCATGACTAGAATGGTAGAAGAAAATCGAAAAGAAATCGGCACATTAAAAGCATTAGGATATGCGAAAAGAGAGATAGCTCGAAAATATATCATCTATGCTCTTTTTTCTTCTAGCATAGGAATTCTTTTAGGAGCTGTACTGGGGATTGAGTTTCTTCCTCGATTGATCTATTTTCTTTCTAGTGAGCGTTATTTGTTAGGTGGCGTAAGGGTTTACTATGTTTGGGGGCCAATCACTCAAGCTACAGTCGCCTTTATTCTTGCTACTTTAGGTGCAGCCCTTGTTGTCCTCTATCGTGATTTGCGTGAAAAACCAGCGCAACTATTGCAGGCTCGTGCACCAAAGCCAGGGAAAAGAATTTTTCTGGAATACATTCATCCACTTTGGTCGCGCTTGAGCTTTAATCAAAAAATCAGTTACCGAAACATTTTTCGCTATAAATCACGAATGATTATGGCAATAATTGGGATCGCAGGATGTGCAGGACTTATGGTCGCTGGAGTGGGTCTAAAAGATTCCTTAAGTGCTGTTTCGCAAAAACAATTTGGTCCTATCACTGATTACCAAGCAATAGTTACATTAAAAGATGGTGGGGCAAGCAATACTAACGTTTTTGAAACATTACAAAAAGATACAGCAGTCCAACAATCACTGCTTGTATTAAATGAAACAATTGAGTTACGGTCCAAAGAACAAGGCAAGCAAAGTCTGTCTTTAATGGTACCTTCTGATATTGACTCATTTTCGAACTATATGCATCTATACTCTAGCGATGGAAAAAAACTGTCACTAGATGAGGGGGCTATCCTAACGATGAAATATGCAGAGCTTTTTGATATCCACATTGGAGATGAGCTAACCTTTTATGATAAGGATCAAACAGCTGTAACAGTGAAGGTAGCTGGCATCGCTGAAAATTTTTTAGGGAATTCACTTTACCTCTCAAGAAGCGACTATGAAAATGCAACAAATACAACCTATCAGCCTACATCGCTTCTTATCAAGAGTAAAAAGATGAAACAAAAACAAGAAAATGCATTAGCTGAAGAATTACTAAAAACAGATCAAGTTCAAAATACTACCTTCCTGTCTACTCAAATCAACGCGCAAAATGAGTCCATGGGGAATTTGAACTCCATTGTTCTTATCTTGGTCATTTTATCTGGCGCCTTGGCATTTGTTGTTCTATATAATTTGACAAACATTAATGTATCGGAAAGAATTCGTGAACTCTCTACAATTAAAGTTCTAGGTTTTTACGATAAAGAAGTTACAATGTATATTGTTCGTGAGAATGTCGTCTTTACTTTGTTAGGGATCTTGGCTGGTTATGGAGTCGGGTACTTACTGACCGATTTTATTCTCCGACAGGCATCGATGGAAAACATGGTTTTTCCATTAGTGATTAGTTGGGCTGCTTATGCGTTAGCCGGCGGTATGACCATTTTATTTACAGTCATTGTTATGTTGGTTACTCATTATAAATTAAAACATGTTGATATGATTGACGCATTGAAATCAAATGAATAATTTTCTCATACAAAAATGGCGACCACTAGTCTAATAAGACATTGGTCGCCATTTTATTTAATGTTTTCACGTGAAACAATTTCTAAGATTTCACAGAATAGTTTGGTGCTTCTTTAGTAATTTGTACGTCGTGAGGGTGAGATTCTTTCAATCCATTTCCGCTCATTTGAATAAACTGTGCTTCATCTCTTAGTTGTTTTAAATTCGCTGCTCCGACATATCCCATTCCTGATTTTAGACCACCGATCATTTGGAATAAAATATCTGCAACACTTCCTTTATAGGCCACTCGGCCTTCGATTCCTTCTGGAACAAGTTTATTTGCTTCATTAACCCCACCCTGGAAGTAACGATCACTTGAACCTTTTTCCATAGCCCCTAGAGATCCCATTCCTCGATAAGTTTTAAAGCGGCGACCTTGATAAATTTCAAATTCACCTGGAGATTCATCGGTTCCTGCCAGCATACTTCCTAACATAACTGCATGTCCGCCAGCTGCCAATGCTTTTACAATATCACCAGAGTATTTGATACCACCATCTGCAATAATGGCTTTTCCATATTGTCGTGCTACTGAGGCAGCATCATAAATAGCCGTTAATTGAGGAACACCTACGCCAGCGACAACACGTGTCGTACAGATGGAACCAGGACCAATACCAACTTTGACGACATCTACTCCTGCATCGTATAAAGCTTTTGTTCCTTCAGCAGTTGCGACATTTCCTGCAATTAACGTTGCTTCAGGAAAATGTGCTCTGATTTCAGAGATTTTTCGCAATACGCCTGCACTATGTCCATGAGCAGTATCAATCACGATCGCATCTACTCCTGCATCTAACAATGCCTGCGCTCTTTCAAAGGTATCACTTGTTACCCCTACTGCTGCAGCTACTAACAAACGTCCATGAGTGTCTTTTGCGGCGTTAGGAAATTCAATAACTTTTTCAATGTCTTTGATCGTAATCAATCCACTTAAGATACCTTCATCATCGACGATTGGTAATTTTTCGATTTTATGTTTTTGCAAGATTTTCTCTGCATCTTTCAAAGAAGTACCAACCGGTGCCGTAACTAATTTTTCCTTAGTCATTACATCAGAAATCGCGATTGAATAATCCGTAACAAAACGCATATCCCGATTTGTGATGATTCCAACTAGTTTACGATTTTCCATGGTCTCAACGATAGGTACACCGCTAATTCGATATTTACTCATAAGGTGCTCTGCATCCGCTACTAGATGACTAGGGGTCAAGAAGAACGGATCAATGATGACTCCGCTTTCAGATCGTTTTACCTTACGTACTTCATCTGCTTGAGCCGCAATACTCATATTTTTATGAATGACTCCTAAGCCACCTTGACGAGCCATTGATATCGCCATTTTACTATCAGTTACTGTATCCATACTGGCACTCATGATCGGTATATTTAACGTAATATTTTTTGCAAGCTGCACATGCATATCCACATCATTTGGCAACACGTGACTTTCTGCAGGTATCAATAATACATCATCAAACGTTAACCCTTTTTTTACAAATTTGGTTTCCCAGTTGGACATTTTTGTAACCACTCCTTAAAGTTAATATGTATTTTTAAAAAAATAGCAAATATTTTTTCATAAGTCAACCATTCGGAAAGCATTCTTATTTATTTCTGTGTAATCTGAGAAAACAGCCAGAATCACGATAACTTTTGATCATTTTTCTTCTCATATTATGTAAAAAGTCCCGCACGCAAGAACAGCGTGCAGGAACCTATTATCCTCTAGGAACAGATAAACTACTGATGATGTTATATTTTTTCTTTAAATAGTATTTAGCTGCTAGAGCGACCGCGCCAATCACAATTTCAATCAACGGATCAACTTGTGGATTAAGTGGTGGTTGAATCATAGCTGAAAGTGAGATAGTCACGATCCACACTAAGAAAGCACCAACTAAAATCAAAATAATTTTCCACATTTTAGGTCGTTTACTTTTGTCTGCACCAGGACGTTCATATTGGTACATATACTTGTACATTAAGTAAAAGACCCAACCAGCTAACATGGCCATTAAGAAGAGGGTCAATAAACCATAAGGCTGTGCTTGCCCCTTTGTAAATAACCCCATCACACCTAGCATTAATCCAAAAATACCTAAGATAAGCAACGTATTATCTAACCACATCAAGAATGGACCTGATTCTTTTTGTTCCACTGGTTTCGTAATGATTGCTTCCGTACGTTCAGAGACTGTCCCAAAGAGTTGTCTAGCGGTTTTGCCACCTTTTTGTTCTTGGACAAGAATCGGTAACATTTCATGTAATGCGACAGTTTTTTCTTCCTCAGAAAGATTAGCTGCCTCCAAAGATTTTTTTAAATCAAAAATATATTGTTGGTTACGTTTTGTTAGTTGCTTTTCTAATTCGCGATTTTCGGAAACATACGAGCGCAGAGTTTCTGGTTCCATAAATCATTTCTCCCTTCTGCGTGATTTCTTCACAAAGGACATTTTACCATATTTTTTTTTGGAAGAAAGCCTTTTATACATTAAAACGGAATAACATAACATCGCCATCTTGAACGACGTATTCTTTTCCTTCTAAACGAACACGCCCAGCTTCTTTTGCTGCATGCATATTGCCATACTTATCCAGATCTTCAAATGAGACAGTTTCCGCACGGATAAACCCTCGCTCGAAATCTGTATGAATAATTCCCGCAGCTTGAGGCGCTTTGATCCCTTTTCGGAAAGTCCACGCACGAACCTCTTGCTCTCCGGCTGTAAAGTAGGTAGCTAATCCTAATAAATCATAGGCAGCACGAATCAGTTGATCTAAACCAGATTCTTCAATTCCTAAAGCTTCTAAAAATTCTGCTTTATCTTCATCATCTAATTCAGCGATTTCTTCTTCTGCTCGAGCACTAATGACGATCACTTCTGCATGTTCGCTCTCGGCAAATTCTTTCACACTTTTAACGTATGGATTCTCTTCTGCATTTGCCACATCATCTTCTGCAACATTTGCTACATATAGAACAGGTTTTGTTGTCAGCAAAAACAATCCTCTAACGATTTTTTGTTCTTCTTCAGTAAATTCGATAGAACGTGCGGATAGTCCTTCTTCTAAAACAGGTTTAATTTTATCTAAAACTGCTAATTCAGCTACAGCAGCTTTATCCTTTGTTTTTGCAACTTTAGCAACGCGTGCATAACGCTTATTGATAGATTCTAAATCAGCCAAGACTAATTCTAAATTGATAGTGTCAATATCTGCTAATGGATCCACACGTCCTTCAACGTGTGTAATATTATCATCATCAAAACAACGGACTACATGACAAATAGCATCTACTTGACGAATATGACTTAGAAATTGATTTCCAAGTCCTTCACCTTTACTAGCTCCGCGAACGATTCCTGCAATATCAGTAAATTCAAATGTTGTCGGTACAGTTTTTTTAGGGTGTACTAATTCCGTTAAGCGTTGTAACCGCCAATCAGGAACTTCGACCATTCCTACATTTGGATCGATTGTTGCAAAAGGATAGTTCGCTGCCTCTGCTCCAGCTTTTGTTATAGCATTAAATAAAGTAGATTTACCTACATTTGGTAGTCCAACAATTCCAGCAGTTAAAGCCATGTGTCATTTCACTCTTTCTCTTTTTTTTCTAAGATTTTTTTCATTTTTTTGTCGAATTCACGGCGAGTAAGCATCACAATATGGCCACAATTCGTACATTTTATTTTGATATCCGCTCCCATGCGAATAATTTCCCAACGATTTGCTTTACATGCATGGGGTTTTTTCATTTCAATAATGTCACCAAGATCATACATATTATCACCTCAAGCTTCATCAAATTGAATATTCAATAAATCAAGGATTCTAGTCAAGTCTTTCTGTGAAAGATACTCAATCTCAATCTTTCCCTTGCCTTCTTTTTCATGGATCTCAACATTTGTTCCAAACTTGTCCATTAATCGCTCTTCACTTTCCCGTAAGTAATAAGGTTTTTCACGAATCAAACGGGGAATTTTTTTCTTCTCATTTTTAGCGTCATTCATTTCGGACACTAGTTGCTCTAATTGACGAACTGTAAGATTTTCTTTTACACAACGATTAGCTAATTTTAAAATCAGATCTTTGTTTTTTAGCCCTAATAATGTGCGGGCTTGTCCCATTGATAGGCGCTCATCTTGTACCATCTCTTTTACTAGCTTTGGCAATGACAAAAGACGCAGATAGTTCGCAATATACGGACGACTCTTTCCTAATCGTGTAGCCACTTCTGCTTGCGTTAATTTAAGATTTTTCATCAGCATTTCATAAGCTTCAGCTTCTTCAAGAGGATTTAAATCCTCTCTTTGCAGATTCTCTAACACGGCTACTTGCATCATTGCTTCTTCATCAAAATCACGAATAATTGCAGGTATTGTTTCTTTTTTTGCTAGCTTGGATGCACGAAACCGTCGTTCACCAGCAATGATTTCATAACCTTTTACAGTAGATTTTCGAACAATGATCGGCTGAAAGACACCTGAATGTTGGATTGAGTTGGCTAATTCTTGAAGAGAGACTTCATCAAAGGTTTTACGTGGTTGGTAAGGGTTGGGTCTTAATTCATTTAAAGGGAGCTCAACCACTTCCTCTGTTTTGATATCTACCTCTTCTAACCCTTGAAGATCTTGAAATAGTGCATCGATCCCCCGTCCTAAACCTTTCCCTTTATTTTTCACGAGATAACACTTCCTTTGCTAATGTCTGATATACTTCAGCACCTTTTGAACGCGGATCATAATCAATAATAGACAGACCATGACTTGGTGCTTCTGATAAACGTACATTACGTGGAATTATTGTCTCATAGACTTTTTCTTGGAAATAGCGACGAACCTCTTCTACAACTTCAGCACCTAGATTTGTCCGTGCATCATACATTGTTAATAGAACGCCTTCGATTTCTAATTCAGGGTTAAAGTGTTTTTGAACTAAACGCACGGTATTCAATAACTGACTTAGTCCTTCCAATGCGTAATATTCACATTGAACAGGTATTAAAATAGAGTCGCTGGCTGTAAATGCGTTGATCGTCAAATGTCCAAGGGAGGGGGGACAATCAATAAATATATAGTCATATTGATCTTTAATTTCATTCAATGCCGATTTCAAACGGGATTCCCGAGCCATCATTGAAGTTAATTCAATTTCAGCACCAGCTAATTGAATCGTCGCAGGAACAATATCTAAATTCTCACGACTACTTGGCAATATTGCCTCTACGATTGGTGTTTCATTCACCAATACATCGTATATGTCTTTATCAACATCTGGTTTACGAATTCCTACTCCACTAGTGGCGTTTCCTTGAGCATCAATATCTACTAGTAAGACTTTTTTTCCTACATAGGCCAAACAAGCCCCCAGATTGACTGTGGTTGTTGTTTTGCCTACGCCGCCTTTTTGATTTGCAACCGAAATAATACGTGCCATTCTGCTTCCTCCTACTTGATTGGTTGTTTCGCCGGCAACCCAGGTTTGCGCGGATATTTTTTCGGCGTTTCTTTCGTTTTTTTGATGATCAAAAGATGCCGTTCATCATTACTAACAGGCAATGTCAATTTTTTTTCCTCAATAAACTTACCACCAAGTAATGTGATTGCTGACTTTGCTTCTATTAATTCTTCTTCGCTTTTTGCTGCTTTTAAGGCAAAGAAATACCCATTCTTTTTAACGAGGGGTAAGCACAGTTCCGTTAAAATATTTAAACGAGCCACTGCTCGAGCAGTGACATAATCAAAGGATTCTCGGAACTCTTTTTGACCAAATGTTTCTGCTCGATCGTGAAACAAGTAAACATCTTTTAATCCTAAATCTGCCACTAAAGTTTGTAGAAAAGTAATCCGTTTATTCAGTGAATCAACGATCGTTATCTTTAATTGTGGGAAGATGATTTTCAATGGAATACTAGGAAAACCTGCTCCAGAACCGACATCACATAAGTGTGCATCTTCTTTGAATGCTGTCACAAAAGCTAAAGAAATCGAATCATAAAAGTGTTTCAAATATACATCTTTTTGGTCTGTGATCGCAGTGAGGTTCATTTTTTGATTCCATTCAATCAAGCGTTCATAATAAATAGCAAATTGCTGGAGCTGCTCCGGTGTCAACTCAATTCCTTGGATTGATAATTGTTTTTGAAATTCTTCAGGTAGCATAATGAATCCTTTCTATTTTTGTGAAACAGAAAAATGTTTCACAGACTAATTCCTACTTTAACGCAAAAAGATTTGAGATGCAATAGGAACACATAGCTTTCAAAGAGATTTTAATTTTTCCTTGATAGTTTTTTTATTCTGCTATTAAGGTAAGTTTAAGGTAATTGATTTAAGCTTGTACTTATCCAAAAACTTTTTCATTTTCCCTGGCCAGTGAGTGCAAACTTTCTGGTCCTTTTTTGACAAATTGTCATCCAATTGTAAAAGTAGTATCTATATGAAAACGCAGTAATCGTAGACTTAAAAGTTTTTTTCGATAAAATAAGAGCTAACCTTCCATAGGAAGGATAGCTCTTCATAAATCTATTCTTTTACACTCAATGAACGCGAGGTTCATTGCTTTCTTGGATACGATCAGAAGTCCGTTCTACTGCACCTTTAGCTTTATCTGTTTGTCGAGAAGCAAAATCTCCTGTTTTTGATGCCGCACTAGAAACTTTATCTTGAACTGTTTCACTATCTTCTTGATATTCAGCTTCTGATTTAATGTCGACTACATTAATATTGACTTCAATGACATCCAGTTGTGTCATATTAGCTACTTCTCTGTGAATTACTTCTTTGACTTTTTCAGCAACTTCCGGAATATTACGTCCATACTCTACGACAATATCCATATCCACGGCGACTTGTTTCTTGCCTACTTCAGTATTGATCCCAGAAGTTACATTATCTGTATTTACTAATTTCTCTGCAATATTTGAGAAAAATCCTCCATCCACTGTTAATAGACCATCAACATCTTCAAGAGCAATACCGATAATTTTTTGAATAACTTTATCATCATAGGTCAAAGAACCGTTTACTGATGTTTCCCCAGTAGGACCTTGAAATCCACTAGGTTTTTCTGTGTGATTATGGGGTTGGTTTCCAGCTGTAGTTTTGTGCTGTTCAACCGCTTCTTGCACATGAGGTACAACTGGGTCTGGTGCTTCTGTCATCGGAATATTGTTTTCTTTTGGTGTATGATCCGTGTTTGGTACGACTGGATCTGGATGTGCACTTACTGGTTTTTCATTTTTTAATTCATTTTTTTCGTTATTCATTTAAATTCCTCCTAAGTTCTTATTGTTTTAGAAATTGATCTAACATTCCCGTTCTCTGTACGTACATCCCTAGGACAAAGCCTAATCCTGTGAGCACAATGATCAGTAGTGTTTTAAAAAAGCCAATGCTGACAAATAGTAAAGCTAACACTAATCCAATCGCTCCAAAGATAATAGGGATCTTATATTGTTCAAGTTCTTTCATTGATAGACCTCCTATTCTACACGTGGATTTTCTGTAGTGTTCTGTTCTTCGTAGTTCGCATAAGAAACATCAACTTTGACTTTTTCACTTGATCCTAACGTTCTCTGCAAGTCTTGCTGGATCTCAGCCATCAAATTTTCTGTTTTACCTACCAATGCAGAAGTACGTTTTAACTTACCTTTAATCTTTACGTTGATTCGATTTTTAGTTGCTTTAACATTCACTTTAGGTCCATCAACGAATTCTTTTTCACTAACCTTTGTT
The DNA here is from genome assembly GCF_022711995.1 of Enterococcus sp. GTDB lineage: Bacteria > Bacillota > Bacilli > Lactobacillales > Enterococcaceae > Enterococcus_D. The sequence continues at coordinate 1,293 of NZ_JALAHI010000132.1, read as the reverse complement.
CGTACTAAACCTTCAATGGCCTTTTTATCGATCGACAATGTTCCTTTATCCTCTTTCAAAACAAAAGTAGCTTTTGTTCTAGGATAAAAGATAATAACCAGAATGACACAAAGGAAAAAGATAATTAAAACTGCTGCTGCCCAAAAGAGATATTGTTGTAGGAAATAATTCGTGAAAAAGAAAGAAAGAAATCTTTCTTTTCGATCTAAACCAAACGGTAAACTAAAGTAAGGATTGCCCAATAATAATATTGGCAATAACACAGTAATAAAAATCAATGAAACTACAATCGCTAAAGTTTTCCATCCTCTATTCATAAGACACCTCCTAAAATTTAATTACTTGTTATAGATTGATTGCTTCTCCGCCAGTTACACCATAAATTTGAGCTGTTACATAGCTTGCTTTGTTCGAAGCCAGAAAAACATATACAGGTGCTAACTCAGCTGGTTGTCCTGCACGTTGTAACAACGAATTTTGGCCAAATTCTGGTAACTGATCTTGAGGTTGTCCATGATCTAGCTGCAAAGGTGTCCAAATTGGTCCTGGTGCTACACCATTTACTCTGATTCCCTTTTCAGCAAACTGTTTTGCCAAGCTAACTGTAAAACTAGCAATGGCTGCCTTGGTTGCAGCATAATCCATTAGATGAGCACTTGGACTAAAAGCTTGAACAGAAGTCGTTGTCACAATAGCTCCGCCTGCTGGGAGATGAGGTTCTGCAGCTTTAACTAAAGCAAACATAGATAATATATTTACCATGAACGTATCTTTGACTTGCTCAAATGGTAATTCTGAAATAGATGGACGCGTGATTTGTTGCGCAGCATTCAAAACAAGCGTATCCAAACCACCCAGCTCTTTTACTGCTTTATCAACGATCTCTTGAGGAGCTGTTTCATCTCTCAAATCATATGGCAATAGGATAGCTTTACGCCCAGCTTGTTCAATATAGTGAGCGACTTCCTCGGCATCTTTTTCTTCTCCTGGAAAAAAGTGTAAGGCGATATCGGCCCCTTCTCGCGCAAAAGCAATGGCTGCCGCTCGACCAATTCCTGAATCTCCACCTGTAATCAGTACCCGTCGATTTTCTAATTGATTTGTTCCTTCATATGTCTCTTCTCCACAATCCGGCTCAGGCATCATTTCTTCTTGCAAAGCAGGAGTATCTTGATCCTGTTTTTTAAATTTACCTGTTTGATAAAGCTCGCGCGGATCATTCAAAATAGGTTCACTCATCTTACATCCTCCTTTTGTCTATATCAAAATTCTAAACCATTAAATTTTTTTTTG